>SHVY01000055.1 GCA_009694045.1 Alphaproteobacteria bacterium
CGCGTTGAGCAACGGTGATGACCGCCGCTTCCCGCTACGAGCATCACCAACGGCCGTTTCGGGCCGCTGATCGCTTCAATTCCCGTCGTCAACACGCACCCCTCCCGTCGTTGTCCTTATCGCCGACACCGCCCGCGTCACGCCGGAGATGGCGGCGGCCGGAGTTGCGCGATCATCCGCAGGATTTCCTCGGGCAGGTCCCTCGGCACCGCGACCTCGGCCATCTGGAACGTGACGTAGCGGGCATGCGTGACGATCTTGGCACTGATCTTCACAAGCTTCTCCCGCAGGCTGGTCAGCGACCACTTCGCGACCGCCTCGGGCAATGCCAGTGTCCGCATGAAGTTGGCGAGATTGTAGGCCAACGCATGAAGCTGAAGCCGGACAGTCAGACCCGCCCCTACCGCCCCCTCCGCCGAGGGGAAGGGTCGACCTCGAGGACCGCGGGTATAAGTCAGGGACACGCGGTCCCGTTGTCGGCCAAGACAGTTCCGGCGAAGTAGAGCGATCCGCACACCAGCACCCGAGCCGGGCCCGGATGCACGGCAAGGTCGCGCAGGGCCTCCTCCGCGCACGCGGACACGCTGCTCGTCAACCCGACGGATCGGGCCGCCGCATCCAGGTCTTCGGCCCCTTGGGCGTTCGGTTCGCCGCGGATGGTGACGCACCGAACGTTGCGGAAAAACGGGGCAAGGTGCGCCAGAAATCCGCGAACATCCTTGCTGTTCATCATCCCGATCACGGCGTCCAGGGGTTGATCGGACCACATGGCGCGCGCGTGATCCGCAAGCACGCGGCCCCCGGCCGGGTTGTGGCCGCCGTCGAGCCATAGCTCCCAGCCGGGCGGCAGCAGGCGTGCCAGGTGGCCGCCGACCAGGCGCTGCAGCCGCGCCGGCCAGGTGACCGTGCGCAGACCGTTCGCCAGGTCGGCCGCGGTCAGGGCGACACCCGAAAGCCGGCGGGCGGTCGCGATCGCCGTCGCGGCATTGGCGAACTGGTGGACACCTGGCAGGGCAGGTCGCGGCAGGTCGAACGCGGTGCCGCCGTCGCGCACCCGAACCCCGTTGCCCTCCGGCTGGACGTCGAAATCGCGGCCGAACCAGGCGAGCGGCGCGCCGATGGACGACGCACGCTCCGCGATCACGCGCTCCGCCTCGGGCGTCTGGGGGCCGATGATGCCGATCGACCCGCGCTTCAGGATTCCCGCCTTCTCGCCGGCGATCTCGGCGACGGTCTCGCCGAGGAAATGCTGATGGTCGAGGGAGACCGGGGTGATGACCGTGGCCGCCGGCCGGTCGATCACGTTGGTCGCATCCAACCGGCCGCCGAGCCCGACTTCGAGCACGAGCCAGTCGGCGGGATCGCGCGCGAACGCCAGGAAAGCGGCACAAGTCGTCACCTCGAAGAACGTGATGGGGCGGCCCCCGTTGGCGGCCTCGACCTCATCCAGAAGCGCGGCGAGCTTCGATTCCTCGATCAGGTGTCCCGCCAGGCGAATGCGCTCGTGAAAGCGCACCAGATGCGGCGAGGTATAGACGTGGACCCGCGCGCCACCGGCCTCCAGGACCGCCCGCAACATGGCGCAGACCGAACCCTTGCCATTGGTGCCGGCGACGTGGATGACCGGTGGCAGGCGCCGCTGTGGATGGTCCAGCGCCTCCAGCAACCGCCACACCCGATCCAGGGACAGGTCGATGAGCTTCGGGTGCAGGCCCTTGAGACGGTCAAGGATGTGGTCGCTTCCGGCGCTCATCCCGCGGTCGCGACGGGAACCAGGGCCGTGGACGATGTCGCGGGCATCACGAGGCCGATCAGGCGGACCAGGCGCTCCTTCAGCTCGCGCCGGTGCACGACCATGTCCAACATGCCGTGGTCCAGCAGGTACTCGGCGCGCTGGAACCCCGGCGGCAGGGTCTGCCGGATGGTCTCCTCGATCACCCGGGCGCCGGCGAATCCGATGATCGCGCCCGGTTCCGCGATGGCGATGTCGCCCAGCATGGCGAACGAGGCCGTGACCCCGCCGGTGGTCGGGTTGGTCATCACCACGATATAGGGCAGGCCCGCTTCCTTGACCTTGTCGACGGCGATGGTGGTGCGCGCCATCTGCATGAGGGAGAGCGCGCCTTCCTGCATCCGCGCGCCGCCGGACGCGGTGACGACGACGAACGGTGCCCCTCGCGCCACGGCCTGGTCGGCGCCTTCGAGCAGCGCGTCGCCCACCGCCGTGCCCATGGACCCGCCGATGAAGGCGAAGTCGAACGCGGCGACGACCGCCGTGCGCCCGCCCATGGCGCCGGCGGCGACGATCATCGCGTCCCGCTCGCCGGTCGCGGCCTGCGCCTCCCGCAGCCGATCGCCGTAGCGTTTGCGGTCGCGAAACCGCAGGGGATCGACCGGGACGCCACGAACGTCTTGCCGCTCGTAGATCCCGCCGTCGAACAGCAGGGCGAGCCGCGCCTTGGCCCCAAGCTGCAGGTGATGGTCGCAGTGCGGGCAGACCCGCAGGTTCGCCTCCAGGTCGCGATGGAAGATCATCCGCTCGCAGGCCGGGCACTTGTCCCACAGGTTGTCGGGCGCGCTGTCCTTGCGGACCAGCGCCAGGATCTTGGGCCGCACGAAGTTGGTCAGCCAGTTCATGCCGCGCGTCGGACCCCGTGGATCGCCTTGGCGAGGGAGCGGGCCTTGGCCAGAACGGCCGCGACCGGATCGGCGGGTTGTCGCGCGACCTCCTCGACCAGGGCGGAGCCCACCACCGCGGCGTCGGCGCGAGCGGCGATCTCGGCCGCGCCCGCAGGGGTACGGATGCCGAACCCGACGGCGATCGGCAGGGACGTGTGCCGCTTCAGCCGCGCGACCGCCGCGCCCACCTGATCCGCCTTGGGTGTGGCCGCGCCGGTGATGCCGGTGATCGAGACGTAGTAGACGAAGCCGCCGGTGTTGGTCAGCACCTTCGGCAGCCGCCGATCATCGGTCGTGGGCGTCGCCAGCCGGATGAAGTCGAGGCCGGCGGCGATCGCCGGCAGGCACAGCTCCTCGTCTTCCTCCGGCGGCAGGTCGACGACGATGAGGCCATCCACCCCGGCGGCCACCGCGTCCCCGAGGAACCGCGCGTTGCCGTAAGAGTAGATCGGATTGTAATAGCCCATCAGCACCAGGGGCGTGTCCTCGTCGCCGGCGCGGAACGCTTGCGCCAATTCGAGCACGCCCGCGAGCGTCATCCCGGCCTTCAGCGCCCGGAGGTTCGCCGCCTGGATCGATGGACCGTCGGCCATCGGGTCGGTGAACGGCATGCCGAGCTCGATCACGTCGGCCCCGGCCGCGGGCAGGCCACGCAGGATCGCAAGCGAGGTCGCCACATCGGGATCGCCGGCGGTGACGAACGTCACGAACCCCGGCTTGCCTTCCCGGGCGAGCGCCCGGAACCGCGCCGTGATGCGTCCGCTCACAGCTTCACGCCGAGATGATGGGCGACGCTGAACACGTCCTTGTCGCCGCGGCCGCACATGTTCATCACCAGCAGGTGGTCCTGCGGCAGGGTCGGCGCCAGCCGCATGACGTGGGCGAGGGCATGGGCTGGTTCCAGCGCCGGCAGGATCCCCTCCATCCGCGCGCAGAGCTGGAAGGCGGCCAACGCCTCGGCGTCGGTCGCCGAGACATAGGAAACCCGACCCGTGTCCTTGAGCCAGGAATGCTCGGGGCCGATGCCGGGATAGTCCAGCCCGGCGGAAATCGAGTGCGCCTCCAGAACCTGGCCATCCGCATCCTGCAGCAGGTACATGCGGTTGCCGTGCAGCACCCCCGGCCTACCCTTGGTCAGGGAGGCCGCGTGTTCATGGGTGTCCAACCCCTTGCCGGCGGCCTCGACCCCGTACATCGCGACCGCGGGGTCGTCGAGGAAGGGGTGGAACAGGCCCATGGCATTGGAGCCTCCGCCGATGGCCGCGACCAGGCTGTCCGGCAGGCGGCCTTCGGCCTCGTGCATCTGCTCACGCACCTCGTCGCCGATCACCGACTGGAAATCGCGGACCATGGCGGGATAGGGGTGCGGCCCCGCCACGGTGCCGATGATGTAGAAGGTGTTGTCGACGTTGGTCACCCAGTCGCGCAGCGCCTCGTTGAGCGCGTCCTTGAGCGAGCGCGAGCCGGATTCCACGGGTTTCACCTCGGCGCCCAGCAGCTTCATGCGGAAGACGTTGGGCGCCTGCCGCTCGATGTCCTTGGTGCCCATGTAGACGACGCAGGGCATGCCGAACAGGGCGCACACGGTCGCCGCCGCCACCCCGTGCTGGCCGGCCCCGGTTTCGGCGATGATCCGCGTCTTGCCCATGCGCCGGGCGAGCAGGATCTGGCCGAGGCAGTTGTTGATCTTGTGCGAGCCGGTGTGGTTGAGCTCGTCACGCTTGAAGTAGATCTTGGCTCCGCCCAGGTGCGCGCTCAGGCGGTGCGCGAAATACAGCGGGCTCGGCCGGCCGACATAGTGCTTGTGCAGGGAGGCGATCTCGGCGTGAAACGCGGGATCGGCCTTGGCCTTGGTGTAGGCCGCTTCCAGAACGAGCACCAAGGGCATCAGCGTCTCGGCGACGAAGCGTCCCCCGTAGATGCCGAACCGGCCCCGCTCATCGGGTCCGGCGCGGTACGTATTGGGCGCCGTCGACGGGTTCGTGGCTGCCGTCATGAATCAACTCCATACGCGCGGAGAGGTTCTCCGCGCCGCCTGAAACGACGACTCTACATGCCTTCGAGGGCGGCGAGAAAGGCGGTGATCTTGCCCGGGTTCTTGGCCCCCGGACGGTCCTCGACGCCGCTCGACACGTCCACGGCGCGCGCGCCCGAAAGCCGGATCGCCTCGCCGACGTTGCCGACGTCGAGCCCGCCCGACAGAAGCCAGGGACTGGACCACCGCCGACCGGCCAGCAGCCGCCAGTCGAAGGCCTGGCCATTGCCGCCGGGAAGGGCGTCCGGCAAGGACGGTGGTGCCTTGGCGTCGAACATCAGGGCGTCGACGACCGCCGCGTAGGCATCGGCCCGGGCCACGTCCTCGGGCCCGGCGATCGAGACCGCCTTCATGACCCGAACCCTGAACCGCCCCTGGACGTCGGCGGCGCGGCCGGGGGTTTCGTTGCCGTGAAGCTGAACGTACGCCGGCCGCAACGTCGCCATGATCTCGGCCAGCAGGTCGTCATCGGGGTCGACGACGACGGCGACCGATTGGGTCGCGCCCCCGATCCCGCGGGCGAGCTCCGCCGCGAGAGCCGGCCGCACCGCCCGGGGCGAGCGCGGATAGAACACGAACCCGGCATAGGCGGCCCCACCCGCGACGGCGGCGGCGACCGCGGCCGGATCGTTCAACCCGCAGATTTTCACGGCGACCGACATGGCTAGGTTGCCATCGCCATCTCCTCGACCACGCGCTTGGCCGCGGTGACGGGATCGCTAGCACTGGTGATCGGCCGGCCGACGACCAGGAAATCGGCCCCATTCCGCAGCGCCTCGGCGGGTCCGATCACCCGCTTCTGGTCGTCCGCCAACGACCAGGCCGGCCGAATGCCGGGAACCACCAGGGCGAAATCCGGGCCGCATTGGGCCCTCAATGCCTTGATCTCGTGCGCCGAGGCAACCACCCCGTCCAGCCCGCAACCTTGGGCCAGATCGGCAAGCCGGCGCACCTGGTCGGCGATCGGTGGCTGCATGCCCACGGCCGCCAAGTCGTCCTCGTCGAAACTGGTCAGGACCGTTACGCCGATGATCTTGGGGCGCGAGCCCATTTGGTCCGCGACCCGGAAGGCCGCGGCCACGGCGCCGCGCAGCATGGCCGGGCCGCCCGTCACGTGAACCGTCATCATGAACGGCTTGAACCGGGCGGCGGACCGCACCGCGCCGGCGACCGTGTTGGGAATGTCGTTGTACTTGAGATCGAGAAACACCGGCTGTCCCGAATCGGCCACGGAGCGAACTCCGTCGGCGCCATGGGCCGCGAAGAACTCCAGCCCGAGCTTGATCCCACCGACCATGCCGACCAGGTCCCGGGCGAGCCCCGTCGCCCCGGCCAGATCGGCGGTATCGATGGCGCACAGCAGCCGCGTACCGGCGGAACGGGTAGCCATGGTGTCCCCCATCGTTGGTGGCCGCTTCTCCGGCAGCTCGTCGGGGCCGGTTATAGCAGATCGCGACCGGGCCGGTAAGCGCCTCACGCCATGCGTTGCCAGACGAGTTGGGCACACCCGAGATCTTGATGCCCACCGCCGCCGTTCTTGAAGAAGGTGATCTCGCGATCGTCGGAACGGCCCTGCTTCTCGCCGCGGGCCAACTCGAACAAGTCCGCCACGATCGCTTCGGGGTGCAGGACACCGGCCGCGATCGGCTGGCACAGATCGCCGCACTCCTCCGCCACCCTGGCGCGACCGTCGACGAACACGCGGGCACGACGCACGCAGTCGTCGTCGGATTCGCGCATGTCCCGCGTGTATCCGCCGATCAGATCCAGATGCGCGCCAGGCTTGAGCCATTTGCCCAACACCATGGGTGCCGTCGCCGCCGTGGCGCAGGCCACGACGTCCGACGCCCGCACGGCGGCCTCCAGATCCGCCGTCGCCTGGATCCGTACCCCCGGCAAGGCGAGGTCGCGGGCCAGCCGTTCGGCATGCGCATGGGTGCGGTTCCAGACCCAGACCTGGCGGATCGACGGCCGCACGGCGCGATGCGCCATGATTACGTGGGGTCCGAGCGAACCGGCCCCCACCATCGTCATGGTCAGGGCGTCCGCCCGCGCCAGATAGCTCGCCGCCAACGCGGAATTCGCGGCGGTTTTGCGCAGGGTCAAGGCGGTGCCGTCCATCAGGGCCAGATGGACGCCGGTGGCGCCATCGATCAGCAGGTAGCTGCCGATGATCGTCGGCCGCGGGGTTCCGGCGTTGTCGGGAAACACGTTGACGATCTTGATGCCGATGTGACGCCCGCGCTGCCACGCCGGCAGGATGATGAGATCGTCCCGCGCACCCGAGGGCGAAGGTTGGCTGACGATGATCGATTCGTCCGCGTCCACGCCGCGCCGATACAGCTCACGCAGCGCCGCGACCGTACTGGGATAGTCGAGCAAGGCGTGAACCTGCTCGGCGTCGACCACCCTCATGGGGTCGGTGGCGTGGTGATGGCCCGGCCCGCGTCGCGATCTTCCCGGTGGGTCTCGAGCTGTAGCTCGAGGGCGGCCACGTCGCGCTTCCGCCGGCGCGCCAGGGTCCGCCAGCGGATCACCCGCGGCCAGGTGACGAGGCCGCCGACCAGCAGGCCGACGAACAGCGCCCCCATGACTACGGCGTACAGCGGCAGCAGGATCGCGAACGGCAGCGGATCGAGGCTGACGGCGACCTCGCCCCGGTTGGCGATGGCGAACACCACCATCGCCAGGATGGCCAGCAGGGCCGCGAGCCAACCCGCGAGTCGCATGACAGCCGACACCAGGGCCCCCGGGAGGCTCAGTGGGTGTTGAGCTTCTCGCGCAGTTCCTTGCCGGTCTTGAAGAATGGCAGGGATTTCTCCGGCACCGAGACGGCGTCCCCGGTGCGGGGATTGCGCCCAGTGCGGGCGGCGCGACGGCGCAGGGAGAAGGTCCCGAATCCCCTCATCTCGACGCGGTCGCCAGCCTCGAGGGCCTTGGCGATCTCATCGAAGATCGTGTTGACGATCCGCTCCACGTCGCGCTGGAACAGATGCGGGTTGGAGTTCGCCAGAACTTGGATCAACTGCGACTTCGTCATGGCGACCTGCCCCTCGCCTCTACAGTGCCCCAGGATGCCAGACGGCCGTCAAGCCGTCAAGGGTAAGTGTCTCTAGCAACAACGTTTTTCCGAAAAGGCCGAGAGCGTCCTTAAGCCACCCTTCGGAGTCTTCGCCCCAGGTCACGTCGATCGTCGGCAGGTCCGCGTCGATGTCGCGTTCGACGGCCAGCCAGTCGCGGGCCTCCGCCTCTCCGCCGATGGCGTCGACCAGGCCGTTTTCCACCGCTTGGCGGCCGGAATAGACGCGTCCGTCCGCCAACCGCCGGACCGTGGCCTCGTCCATCGCGCGTCCGGTCGCGACCATCGCCACGAACAGGCCATGCATCTCGTCGACCAGGGCTTGGATGGAGGCGCGCACCGGGCCGCTCAGGGGTTCGAGGGGGGAGGGTTGGCCTTTCAGCGGCCCGCTGCGCAGGGCCTCGGTGCCAATCCCGATTTGGCCCAGAAGCTCGCTCGCGTCGAACGTCTCCCACAACACGCCGATCGAGCCGGTCAGCGTCCCCCGGCGCGCGAGGATCCGATCGGAGGCGGCCGCGACCATATAGCCGCCCGACGCCGCCACGTCCGCCATGACGGCGATGACCGGCTTGCGCCCCTTGACGACGAGAAGCGCGTCGTGCAGCGCCTCGCCGCCCACGAAAGTACCGCCGGGGCTGTCGATGCTGACGATGAGGGCTTTGACGGAGTCGTCCTCCGCCAGTTCCCGCACCACCGTGTCGCGTGCGCTGTCGGAGAGGATGAGACCGGCGAGATGCAAGCGCGCGACCCGGTCTCGGTCCCCGTCCCATTCGCGACCGCGCGCCCCGATCGCCGCGACCGCCAGCAGAAGGGCCAGGATCGCCCCCGCGCGCCACCACGCCGCCCGCCGCCGCAACCGGCGCCGTTCGACGAGCAGATCGGGGTCGCTGACCATGGCCCGGAGCGGCGGGTTCTACGGCTTCTGCTTCTCGTCCTTGGTGGTGCGCCCGGCCGCGCTCGACATCGCCGGGGCGAGGATGTCGCCGAGGGTGGCGCCGCTGTCGGCCGACCCGAACTCGGCCATCGCCTTCTTCTCATCCTCGATCTCGAGATTCTTGATCGAGAGGGAGATCTTGCGCGTGGCCTTGTCGATCGAGGTGATCTTGGCGTCGACCTTGTCGCCCATCGCGAACCGATCGGCGCGTTGTTCGCTGCGGTCGCGCGACAGGTCGCCCTTGCGGATGAAGCCGGTCGCCCCTTCGCGAATGGTCACCTCGATGCCGTTTTCCAGGACCTTGGAAACGACGCAGGTCACGATGTCGCCGCGGTTCAGGTCCTTCACCACGTCGGCGAACGGGTCGCCGGCAAGCTGTTTGACCCCCAGGCTGATGCGCTCCTTCTCGACGTCCACGTCCAGGATCTTGGCCTTGACCCGATCGCCCTTCTTGAGCTGAGCCACCACCTCCTCGCCGGGTCTGTCCCACGACAGGTCGGACAGGTGGACCATGCCATCGATGTCGCCGGGCAGGCCGACGAACACCCCGAACTCGGTGCTGTTCTTGAATTCGCCGTCCACCTCGCTGCCCACGGGATGGTCGCGCACGAACACCTCCCAGGGATTCTCCATGCACTGCTTCAGGCCCAGGCTGACGCGACGCTTCTCCGGATCCACATCCAGCACCATCACCTCGACCTCCTGGCTGGTCGAAACGATCTTGCCGGGGTGAACGTTCTTCTTCACCCAGCTCATTTCGGAGACGTGAACCAAACCTTCGATCCCCGGCTCCAACTCGACGAACGCGCCGTAGTCGGTGATGTTGGTGACACGGCCGCGGAACTTCGCGCTGACCGGGTACTTCGTCTGCACCCCGTCCCACGGATCGGCGAGCAGCTGCTTCATTCCTAGGCTGATCCGCTGGGTCTCGGGGTTGAAGCGGATGACCTGAACCTTGACCTGTTCGCCGATGCCGAGCGCCTCGCTCGGGTGGTTGATGCGCCGCCAGGCGATATCGGTGACGTGCAGCAGCCCATCGACGCCGCCAAGATCGACGAAGGCCCCATAGTCGGTGATGTTCTTCACCACACCATCGAGGATCTGGCCTTCCTTGAGGCTCGCGACCAGCTCGTTGCGCTGCTCGGCGCGGGATTCCTCCAGCACGGCCCGGCGCGACACGACGATGTTGCCGCGGCGCCGATCCATTTTCAGCACCTGAAACTCGTGGCGCTCATGCATCAGCCCGGTGACGTCGCGGACCGGCCGGATGTCGACCTGGCTGCCCGGAAGGAACGCCAGAGCGCCGCCCAGATCGACGGTAAATCCGCCCTTCACCCGTCCGACGATGAAGCCGGCGACCCGATGGCCGTCCTTGAAGGCCCGCTCAAGCTGGTTCCACACCTCCTCGCGCCGCGCCTTCTCGCGGGACAGCACGGCCTCGCCGTTGCGATCCTCGATCCGCTCGACGTAGACCTCCACCTCGTCCCCGACCTTGATCGCCGGCGCCTGGCTCGGCCCGCCGAATTCCCTGAGGGAAACCCGGCCCTCGGCCTTCAGCCCGACGTCGATCAGGACGGAATCGTTTCCGACCTCGACGACCCTGCCCCGAACGACACTGCCTTCGGCGATATCGACGCGACTGACGAACTCTTCGAACAGGGCGGCGAAATTTTCGCTCTGCATCGCGCCGGTCGCGCCCGTGGAAGGCTGTGTCATCCTTGCTCCCTGATCCTGATCTGTACCCGCGACGGCAAGCATGGCGGCCGACCCGCTCCGAAACGCCGACTGCCGGCGAGCCGGAGGGCCGGGCGCAATCGCTCGCCCGGACAAGAAAGGCGGACTCTATAGCCAGGAACCAGGGGGACCGCAACCCCTTCCAAGCGCTACGGTTCCAGCCCCGCCTTGCGCCTGACCACGGCAAGAGCGACGGCGAAGACCGCTTCGGCGTCAAGCGCGGAGGTATCGATCACCGTCGCATCCGGCGCGACGGCGAGGGGCGCGACGGCGCGGACGGTATCGCGGCGGTCTCGTTCGGCCAGCTCGGCGGCGACCGTGGCCGGGTCGGAGTCCGGATGATCGGCCGCACGGCGGGCCGCCCGCACATCGGGGCGGGCGTCAAGAAAAAGCTTAACCGTGGCGTCGGGACAGACGACGGTGCCGATATCGCGGCCATCGATCACCGCGCCAGGTGGCGTTGAGGCAACCGCGCGTTGCAGGGCGAGAACCGCCGTGCGAACCGCGGGGATCGCGGCGACTTCCGACGCCAGGCCCGAGATGGCCGGCTGGCGCAGGGCGGCGTCGGTCAAATCGGCCTCGGTCACCGCCGCCGCCGCCGCCACCGCCGCCGTGACGTTGGTTGCCCCTTCCCCCGCGCATCGCAGGCGCAGGGCGGTCGCCCGATAAAGCAGGCCGCTGTCGAGGTGGCGCAGGCCCAGATGCCACGCTAGACGGCGGGCCAGCGTTCCCTTGCCGGACGCTGCCGGCCCGTCGATCGTGATCACCAGGGGCCGAACCCGCTCAGCCAATCATGGCCCCCAGGCTGCCCATCAGCGGCACGAAATCGGGAAAGCTGGTGGCGATGGCACGGGCGTCGTCGACCGTTACCGGGCGCTCGGCCACCAGGCCGAGGACCAGAAACGGCATGGCGATGCGATGGTCGTAGTGGGTGGTCACGGTCCCCCCGCCCGCGGGCGGGCGGCCCCGCCCGATCACGGTCAGGGTGTCCCCGTCCACGATCGCTTCCGCCCCGCAGGCCGCGAGGCCGGCGGCGAGCGCGGCCAGGCGGTCGCTCTCCTTGACCCTGAGCTCCGCCAGACCGCGCATCACCGTCACACCCTCGGCGCAGGCGGCCGCGATCGCGAGGATCGGATACTCATCGATCATCGAGGGCGCCCGTTCAGCCGGAACGTCGACGCCCCTCAGGCCGCCGTAGGCGATCGTAATGTCGGCGACCGGCTCTCCCCCCTGTTCGCGCTCGCCCGCGATCGTGATGTCGGCGCCCATGTCGCGCAAGGTGGTCAGCAGGCCGCTCCGCAGCGGGTTGATGCCGACGTTCTCGATCGTCACCCGCGATCCCGGGACCAAGGCCCCGGCAACCAGCGGGAACGCGGCCGAGGACGGGTCGCCGGGGATGACCAGGTCCGCGGCCCGCAGTTCCGGCTGGCCGGTGAGCCGGATAGTGGTCACGCCATCCCGACGCCCGATCGAAACCTCCGCTCCGAAGGCGCGCAACATGCGCTCGGTGTGGTCCCGCGTTGGTTCGGTCTCGAGGACGGTCGTGGTGCCGGGCGCGGACAAGCCGGCGAGCAGCAGGGCCGATTTCACCTGGGCCGAGGGAACCGGCAGCCGGTAGGTGATCGGCACGGGATCGTTGCTGCCGGTCAAGGCCAGCGGCAGGCGGCCGCCGGAACGGGCGGTCACCTTGGCGCCCATCCGGGTCAGCGGATCGATCACTCGTCCCATGGGCCGATTCCGCAACGATGCGTCGCCGGTGAACATGCTGGTGAACGGATGACCCGCAACCAACCCCATCAGCAGGCGGACCCCCGTTCCGGCGTTGCCGAGGTCGAGCACATCGGCCGGCTCGACCAGGCCGCCGACACCACGGCCGGTGACACGCCATTGACCGGGACCGTCGCGCCGTATATCCGCCCCAAGCAGGGACAGGGCGCGCGCCGTCGCCAGCACGTCCTCGCCTTCAAGTAGGCCTCCGATCCGCGTCTCACCGACGCTGACGGCCCCGAACATCAGCGCCCGATGCGACATGGATTTGTCGCCCGGAACCCGGACCGTGCCCCGCAGCGGCCCGCCGCGCCGAGCGGCAAGCGGCCGGGGAGCTTCAACTCTCGCGTTCATGCCCGCCTTCTAGCACGGCCTACGGGGTGCCGATAGGTTCGCCGTTTTGCTTTGACAGGGTTGGTCGATCGTGGCATTGGGCCGGCTGCGAAAGCGGTGTCGAGCGTTCGCCGGAGTGAGGTGCCTTGGCTAAGACGGAGTGGGGATCGAAGCGGATTTGCCAGAGCTGCGGAGCGCGGTTCTACGACCTCAATCATGCGCCGATCGTCTGCCCTAAGTGCGGCGCCAACTATCAGATCGAGGTCGATGCGCGCTCGCGCCGGCCGCGGCCTAGCGCCGCGGACAAACAGAAGAAGCGGGTTGTCGAGCCCGTGGCCGAGGTCGTCGAGGAGGAGGTCGCCGCCGAGGAGGAGGGCGGCGAGGTCATCGAGGACGCGTCCGATCTCGGCGAGGACGACGCGTTGGACGAAGTGGCCGAGGGCGTGGAGGAAAAAGAGTAGCTTCCACGGCCGCGGCACGGGGTGGCCCGTCTTTATTCCCTTGCCTCGCCCGGCAGCCATTCCTAGGTTGAGAATCACCGCCGCGGGGCCGTAGCTCAGTTGGGAGAGCGCTTGAATGGCATTCAAGAGGTCGACGGTTCGATTCCGTTCGGCTCCACCAGTTAGATCAGGGGGCTCCGCCGGAAACGGCTGAGCCCCCGATCGTTTTCCCCCTTCCCCATGTCGCGACCGGCCGCCGCGCGTCCCGATGCACCGCTTCGGGGAATCGCCTTCCTGATCGTCGGAATCGCCATCTTCTCGCTGCAGGACGTGATCATCCGCTGGCTGCGCGGAGCCATGCCGATCCCGGAGTTCGTGTTCCTGCGGACGTCGTTCTCGCTGCTGCCCCTCGGCCTGCTCATATGGTGGGAGGGCGGGGTGCGGATTCTGCGCACACGCCGGCTGGGGCTGCAGCTCGCCCGCGGCTTGCTGCTGCTCTTGAGCTACCACGCATATTTCGTATCGGTGCTCATGTTGCCGCTGGCCGATGCGGTGGCGTTGTTCTTCTCCGCGCCACTGTTCGTGACTCTGTTCTCCATCGTCCTGCTGCGTGAGCGGGTCGACGCCCGGCACTGGGCGACCTTGCTTCTGGGGTTCGCGGGAATCGTGCTCATGGTGCGGCCGGACAGCGGGTCGATCAATGCCGGGATCGTCTTCGCCCTCGCCTCGACCCTTATCTACGCGTTGATCTCGACCCTGACCCGCTGGCTGGGCGCGACCGAGGGCGCCACGTCCATGGTCGCGTACATGAGCGTCGTCTACCTGTCGGGATCGGCCGTCCTCGGCCTTGCCCTGCCCGGCATGCTTCCGACCGAAGGATTGCCTGCCGGGTTCGACCACCTCGCCGGTCAATGGATCACTCCGGCCGCGGCCGATCTCGCCCTGCTGGCCCTGTGCGGGCTCGTCGCCATCGTCGGCTTCTACTGCCTGGTCCAGGCCTACCGCCTGGCGCCCGCCAGCACGGTGGCGCCCTTCGAATACTCCGGGATCGTCTGGGGGGTCGTGTGGGGCTATTCCCTGTGGCGTGAAGTCCCCGACGGCGTCACCATGACCGGCATCGCCATCGTGGTGACGAGCGGCATCACCATCCTGCGCCGCGAACGGCAAGCGCGACAAAGGGAGGCACCATGAAGATCGACGGCGGCTGCCACTGCGGCGCCATCACCTACGCGGCGGAGGTCGACCCGGCGGATGTCGGCATCTGCCACTGCACCGATTGCCAGACCCTCGCCGGGACCGCCTTTCGCACCACGGTCTACACGCCGGAGGCGAACTTCACGCTGCTGTCCGGCCAGCCGAAGACCTACGTGAAGACGGCGGAGAGCGGCAACCGGCGGGCGCAGGTGTTCTGCCCTGCGTGCGGCACGCCGATCTACGCGACGTCGGTCGGGGCGGGACCCAAGGTGTTCGGCCTTCGCGTCGGCGCGATCCGGCAGCGTGACGACTTGCCGCCGCGCAAACAGTGCTGGACGCGCTCGGCGCAGACCTGGCTGGGGACGATCGGGTTCCTGCCGAAGATCGAACGGCAGTAGGACGGCCGCGATGCACACGGTCCTCATCGGCGAGTTCGCCCACGAAACGAACACTTTCAGCACGGTGCCCACCACCCTCGACCACTTCCGCCAGAGGTTGCTGCTCCATGGCGAGGACATCCGCCGGCTGCAGGGAACCAACTGCGAGATCGCCGGCTTCCTCGCCGCGGCCGCAGCCCACGGCTGGCGCCTGATCCCGACCGTGGCGACCGCCGCCGGACCCGGCGGCCTGGTCACCGCCGAGGCGTTCGCGACCTTGTCCGCGATCATCGTCACCGCCGCTCGCGACCACCCCGAGGCCGACGGCATCCTGCTCGCCCTGCACGGGGCCATGGTCGCCGAGGGTCACGACGACGGCGAGGGCGAGCTGCTTGCGCGCATTCGCGCCGCCGTGGGCCGGCCCGTGCCGCTCGCGATCACCCTGGACCTGCATGCCAACGTCAGCGATCGCATGGCCGGCCTGGCGGACATCATCGTCTCCTACCGCACCTACCCGCACATCGACATGCGCGAGCGGGGCGAGCAGGCTGGCGGCCTCTTGGAGCGGGCCATGGCCGGCGCGATCCGGCCCCACACTGTCGTCGCCCGCCGCGCCATGGTGGAGGGCGCCGACCACGGGCGCAGCGAGGGCCGGCTGATGCGCGATCTCAACGCCCGTGCCCGCGCGCTCGAGGCGGAACCAGGGGTGCTGGCGGTCAGCATCAACGGCGGCTTCGGCGACGCCGACATCCTGGACGCCGGCCCCAGCGTGACCGTCACCGGCGATGGCGAGTCGCCCCGTTTCCGCGCCATGGCCGATGGCCTGATGGACGAGATCTGGGCGCGGCGCGACGAGACCTCGGTCACCTACATCACCCCGGAGGACGCGGCCAGCCAGGCGAAGGCGCACCCCTTGGGCGGGCGGCCGCTGGTGATCGCCGACTACGCCGACAACCCCGGCGGTGGCGCCTACGGCGACGCGACCGGCCTGCTGCGCGCCCTGCTCGACGCCAAGCTGGAGAACGCCGCGTTCGGCTGTCTCCGCGATCCGGAGGCGGTATCCGCCATGGCCAAGGCCGGGATCGGCGCCCAGGTTTCCCTGTCCCTCGGCGGCAAGGGCGATCCGGCCAAGGGCGGTGGCCCGCTGGCTGTCGCCGGCACGGTCGTCCACCTCGGCGACGGGCGGTTCCGCTACGGTGGACCGATGCATGAAGGCATGGACGGCAACTTGGGACCCACCGCGGTCCTTCGCGTCGGCGGCCTCGACATCATCGTCGACTCGTACAACGTGCAGGTGCTTGATCGGGAAATCTTCGCCTCCCAGGGCATCGATGCGCGCGCGAAGTCGGTGGTCGCCGTCAAGTCGATGCACCATTTCCGTGGCGCCTTCGCCCCGATCGCCGATCGCATCATCGTGGCGGACTGCGGCGCCCTATGTTCCCCCGATCCGCGCAAGCGCCCCTATCGCAAGCTGCGCCGCCCGATCCATCCCCTCGATTCCGTCGCGGTGATCACCCATGCTGGCTGAACCGATCCCGTTCCCGTCGTGGCTGCCGCCGGGCTATACGCCGCTGGCCGACGAGCCCACGTTCGATCCCCAGCGCCACCTCGCCCTCGGCCAACCGGCGCGGGTATGGCGAATGGGCGACTTCGGCTTCACCGCTGATGAGATCGCCGGCTCGCCCACCGCTGTCCTGGTGACCGAGCCGTTCCGCATCCTCTCGGACGAGGGGGTCGCGGGTATGCGCGACGTGCTGCGGCGCCTGCGGAGCCAGGCCACCGTCGCCACCGGCAAGCGCCTTTCGGTCTTCCTGCGGGGGGTGACCTACCATTCGCGGTTCATCCGCGATCTCGTCTACTGCCCGGCGATGATCGATCACCTGTCGGCCATCGCCGATACGCCGCTCCTGCCCCACACGTTGCCCAACATGCAGGGCTACGTGAACTACGCGCCCGAGGACCTGACCCGGGCTGTGGACACCTGGCACGTGGATTCGACCGGCTTTGCCTACGTGATGATGGTGAACGATCCGGCCCAGTTGCGGGGCGGCAGCTACGAGTACTTCCGCGGCAGCGTGGGCGAAGGCGCGCGCATCCTCGGCGTCACCCCCGACCGCCTGCACGAAGGCTTCGCCGACCGCCTGCCGCGCGATCGCATCGCCAGCGTGGCCTTCCCCGCCGCCGGCTGGGCCGTGTTCCAACAGGGCCACAAGCTGCTGCATCGCGCGGGGCCGCTCGCGGCACCCAGCGAGCGGATCACCTTCGTGCCGTCGTTCGTGTCGCGCGAGGTGGCGTACCGCGATCCCACCAACACCGGCACCATGCGGTTCTACGGGCAGATGGGGTTGCTGGCGGAGCTCGCCCGCCACGGGGCCTGGCTCGCGCGCTCCAAGCTCGACGCCCTCATCCGCGACCTGCCGTTCAGCGAAGACCCGAAGGCCCTGGCCGAAGCCTTGCGCGCGGCCATCGCCGATGCGGGCCGAATCGCGGACGAACTCGACACCACCGAACGCGACCGGCCCCGCGCTGCCGAATAGGCGTCACGGGACGAGGCCGAGGTCGATAAGCAGGGCCCGGGCGTAGCGGATCGGGATGGCGTAGCTGATGCCGCTGGGATCCGAAATCGCGGTCTCCTTCGAATCCTTGACGTAGACGCTGCTGAGGATGCCGAGGACCACGCCGTCGGTCGGTCGATAGAGCGGGCTGCCGCTGTTGCCCGGGTAGGCCGTGGCATCGAGCTGATAGATGTAGAAGGGACCTTCCTTGAGCTGCTTGATCATGGCCGTCGACAGTTGTCCCGGGTCGACCACGGGCATCACGAAGGGTGTCCACGCCGCGATGATGCCCCGGTGCGTCGCCGGATGCAGGCCCAGCGCCGCGCCGATGGGAAATCCGGTGAAGGCGATATCGTCGCCCTCCCGCCCGTCGCTCTCGCTCGCCAGGCGCAAAACCGGCAAGGCCGGCCCGTCGATCCGCAGCAGGGCGGCATCGTGGACCAGATCGGCGGCGATCACCGTCGCGTCCCGCATCTCGCTTTCGCTGCCGACGCCCACGAAGACGACGATCCTTTCGCTGCCGGCTTCGTCGCTGACGTGGTTGACCACGTGCAGGCTGGTCACCACATGGCGTCCGTCGCCGACCCCGAATCCCGTGCCCATCAGGGCCGCCGGCGGCCGCCGGGTCACCTCGTAGGTGCCGATCCTGACGATTGCCGGCTTGATCGCCGCGATCGTCTCGGCCAGATCGGCGCGCGACGCCGCGCCGTGACCCGCGATCAGAAACAGGACCAGGGCCGTACGGGCAATCACCCCGGCTCTCCTCAGCAGGTTATTCCCCCGTCGACCACGACGGTGTGGCCGGTGACGTAGCCGGCGCCGGCGCACAGGAACAGCATCACCTCGGCGTAGTCGGCCGGCGTTCCGGCCCGGCGCAGCGGCATCCGCTTCAGCCCCGCCGCCTGGTCCTCCTCGGGGAAGCGGCACTCCCAGTCGGATTCGACCATGCCCGGCGCGATGGCGTTCACCCGCACCTCGGGCCCCAGGGCCTTCGCCCATTCCTTGGTCAGGTTGAT
The DNA here is from genome assembly GCA_009694045.1 of Alphaproteobacteria bacterium. Classification (GTDB taxonomy): domain Bacteria; phylum Pseudomonadota; class Alphaproteobacteria; order SP197; family SP197; genus SHVY01. Next base: position 18,144 of record SHVY01000055.1, read on the forward strand.
GATCGCCGCCTTGGTCGAGCAGTAAACGCTGGACGATCCGCCGCCGCCGAAGCCGGAGATCGAGGCGGTATTCACCACCGCCCCGCGCGAGGCCTTCAGGTAGGGCGCGGCGGCCTTCAGGCAGCGGTAGGGGCCGATCTGGTTGATCGACAGCAGCCGCAGCCAGAACGCCTCGTCCTGCCGGTCGAAGTCGCTGGGCGGTATGGGGCTCCGCGTACCTGGGATCGCTGCGTTGTTGATCAGGTAGTCGAGTCCGCCCAACGCCTCGGCCGCCTGGCGCACCATGGCCCCGGCGCCCTCGGCGTCGCCGACGTTGCCGGGGGCCGCGATGGCGCGCCCGCCGGCCGCCGTGATGGCCTGGACGGCCTCGTCGAGCCTAGGATTTCCCGGCAGGTCATTGATCGCCACGGTCGCCCCCAGCCGCGCGAACAGTTGCGCGGTGCCGAACCCGATGCCCGATGCCGCGCCGGTGACGAGCGCCTTCTTGCCCTTGAGGTCAGCGGTGATCATGCCGTTCTCCCTGGTGAGGAATGGATCGTGCCAGACGACGAAGCCGTTGGAAACGCCGCATAGTCGGCAACCTTAGCGTGTAGTATCGGATACAAAAATAACCTATGATTTTATTTGCGGATGGCGAATTTGATTGGCGAATTCTCTGTATTGGAAAGTCATCGTTAACCTGAGCAGCCATAGGGTCGCGACTGAACCGCGGTTGCTTGGTTCGTATCTTCGGCTCTGGAGGGCGACATCATCATGGACCATCGTAGGATCGGGCGCATTGCATCGCGCCGTCACGCATTGTAGGTCTTGGGCGGCGCGTTGCTGTGTCCGTTGTGTTACCCGCTTGCGGCGGGGGCGAGCGGCAGCGCGACGACGGGTCATGCCGCGCCGCACTGGAGTTACGAGGGCGAGACGGGTCCCGAGGCTTGGGGCGAGCTGTCGCCGGACATGGCGGTTTGCTCCATGGGCATGGAGCAGACG
>SHVY01000056.1 GCA_009694045.1 Alphaproteobacteria bacterium
GTCAAATCGCTGGGATAACGCAGACCGCGACGATCCGCCACGGCACGATGTTCGGGCGTCCACATCAAGCAACCTCCTCAACAAGGTTGCCACCCATAGAGTCACAACCGACTCCCCAGACTCAACATCTTTTCGGAGCGGCTCTTAGTGGTCCGACACAATCGCATGATTCATCATCGTGTTTGGGGCGGACCATAGAATGAGAATCTTCCTAGTGCTTTGACTCCGACGGATCGTGAACGATCCGTCGGAGTCAAAGCACTAGGACGACGTATTGGGGCACAGGTTCGGGTGGTTCGCCACCGACGTCGCGGCGGGCGCGCCCTGGGGAAGGCCACGAGCCCAAGTCGTGCGGCCCTCGGATTGAAGGTCCTGGAGATCGACCATGGAGTTGGGCATCCCGGCAAGGTTCGCGCTTGGCTGCCACCGCTGGCCGCGCGCTTCCCTTACGCCTTGGTGGGGCATGGCGGCAAAGGTAGCGATTGCCACCGACGGCGTCGCCGCGGCCTCCTCGCCAATTAGCGGGGACAGGACGAGCATGGCGCCAAAGATCGCGGCGCACAGGCTCCATGCGGCAAGATGTTCAGACAGGTAGGTGTGGCGCGCCATGCCGATACTCCATTCCGAGTGGCCCGGGACAGGCCACTCTTCAAGGACTACGTTGTGGCCGGTACGCCGGATTGCGAATCACTGCCCTTCAACAACTTGTGATCGTCACGCCCGGACCGGAAAAAAAGGTGCCGCCTCCGGGAGGGGAGTGGAGGCGGCGCCGCGGGGGACGAAAGGCTGTACCGAATCCGACGCTTGCTTGCATCGCGGCTCGGCCGACGCCGACCGGGGGGGGGCGGTCGCGTCGCGCCGTCCTCCCTCATGGGTTGACGGCGATCTCAGCCTTTTTTGAAGGGCGATGTTGGGTTGGGATGCGACGAATTCAAGGGATTGGCGCGACGTAAATCAACCCTGCCGAGTTCCCCGGGGGGCGCGTAATCTGGCGTCGATCAGGGAGGTAATTCATGACCGATCGCCGCTTCGGGAATGCGCGAGAAGTCCGCGCGCCGCGTGGGCCACGACTCTCGGCCAAAAGCTGGCTGACCGAGGCTCCCCTTCGCATGCTGATGAACAATCTGGATCCCGACGTGGCCGAGAAACCCGAGGAACTCGTGGTCTACGGCGGCATCGGCCGGGCGGCGAGGGATTGGGCGTCGTTCGACCGCATCGTCGCTTCCCTGCGCGACCTGGAGGACGACGAGACTCTGCTCGTTCAATCCGGCAAACCGGTCGGCGTATTCAAGACCCACGCCGACGCGCCCCGGGTGCTGATCGCCAATTCCAACCTGGTCGGCCATTGGAACACCTGGGAGCACTTCCACGAGCTCGATCGCAAGGGCCTGATGATGTACGGCCAAATGACGGCCGGTTCCTGGATCTACATCGGTAGCCAGGGCATCGTGCAGGGCACGTACGAGACCTTCGTCGAGGCCGGTCGCAAGCACTTCGGCGGCGATCTCGCGGGCCGCTGGATCCTGACCGCCGGGCTCGGCGGCATGGGTGGGGCGCAACCCCTGGCCGCCACCATGGCGGGCGCCTCGTTGCTCGCCATCGAATGCCGGCCCAGCAGCATCGAGCGGCGGCTGGAGACTCGCTATCTGGATCGGCGCGCGGGCTCCCTCGACGAGGCTCTTGCCATGCTCGCGGACGCGAAGACGAGCCGTAGGCCGGTCTCGATCGGGCTGCTCGGTAACGCGGCCGAGGTCCTGCCGGAGATCTTGCGGCGGGGTATCCGGCCCGACCTCCTGACCGACCAGACCAGCGCCCACGACCCAATTCATGGCTATCTGCCGGCGGGCTGGACGCTGGAACAATGGGAGGAGCGGCAGCGCACGGATCCAGACGGGGTCGCCCGCGCCGCCAAGGCATCCATGGCCGTGCATGTGAGGGCCATGTTGGCGCTGCACGCCAGCGGCGTGCGGACCTTCGATTACGGCAACAACATTCGGCAGGTGGCGCTGGACCAGGGCGTCGCGGACGCGTTCGCCTTTCCCGGTTTCGTTCCCGCCTACATCCGCCCCTTGTTCTGCCGCGGTATCGGACCGTTCCGCTGGGTCGCGCTGTCCGGCGATCCCGAGGACATCCGCCGCACCGACGCCCGCGTGAAAGAGCTGATCCCCGACAACCCGCATCTGCACCGCTGGCTCGACATGGCGGGGGAGCGGATCAAGTTCCAGGGGCTGCCCGCCCGCATCTGCTGGATCGGGCTCGGCGACCGGGCGCGGGTGGGCCTTGCGTTCAATGAGATGGTCGCGAAGGGAGAGTTGCAGGCGCCGATTGTCATCGGCCGCGACCATCTCGATTCCGGCTCGGTCGCCAGCCCCAACCGCGAGACCGAGGGCATGCGCGACGGCTCCGACGCGGTGGCCGACTGGCCGCTCCTGAACGCCCTGCTCAATTGCGCGTCCGGCGCCACCTGGGTCAGCCTGCACAACGGCGGCGGCGTCGGCATCGGCTTCTCGCAGCACGCCGGCATGGTGATCGTGTGCGATGGTACTCCGGCGGCGGCGCGGCGACTGGAGCGAGTCCTGACCAATGACCCCGGTACCGGCGTCATGCGCCATGCCGACGCCGGCTACGAGGACGCCATCGCCTGCGCCCGCGAACAGGGGCTCGATCTGCCCATTCTGGGACAGGGTTAGAGGAGCTTGCACCGAGATCTCGATTGGATCGCATACCTTTCTAGACGAGTTTCTAGATGGGTAGAATGTGGCCCTCAGCATCAAGGATCCCCAGGCGGACAGGCTGGCGCGGGAGCTGGCCAAGGCCACCGGAGAAAGCCTCACGCAGGCGACACGACCGCCGTCGCGGAACGCCTGGAACGGGTCCGTCTCCGGCCGGGAAAACGGCGGCTCGCGGACGAGCTCGATGAGATAGCCAAACGATCCGCGGCCCTTCCCGAATACGACAGCCGCAGCGCTGACGAGATCATCGGCTACGACGAGAACGGCCTGCCCACCTGATGGTGATCGACACATCGGCTTTGCTCGCCATCCTGTTCGATGAGCCCGAGCGGCGCCGATTCAACGAGCTGATCGAGGCGGACGGGACACGACTCATTTCGGCTGCTTCCTTCGTCGAGTCCACAATGGTCATGGAAATGCGCCGCCACGAGGCTGGTTCGCGTGGGCTTGAGGCGTTTCTAAAGTGTGCGGACGTCACGGTCATGCCGGTGGACGTCGAGCAAGCTCATGCGGCGAACCGCGCCTTCCGTTGGTTCGGCAAGGGTCGGCACCCCGCGCGGCTCACCTTCGGCGATTGCTTCGCCTACGCGCTGGCGATCACGACGGGGGAGCCGCTTCTGTTCAAGGGCGGCGATTTCGCCCTGACGGACATCGTCGTCGCCTAACCCGGTGCCTCGCGCTTGTTCGCCTGCAGCACCGCCCAGGGCGTGGGTTCGGAGCGGAATTCCCAGGTCGCGTAGAATTGCTCGAGCTGGCTCAGCTTGGCGATGGCCGGAATGGCCATCGCATCGCACGGCGCCTGGGTGACGACCTTGACCCGATGGGTCGGTCGGAACCGTTCGAGCCAAGCATTGGCGCGCGCCGGATCGTCCCGGGTGCCGTGCAGTTCGACGATCAGGTCGGTCCCGGCCAAGGCCGGCGTCGCAACGGGATCGAAGATGTCGTACTCACAACCCTCACAGTCGCAGACGATCAGGGTCGCCCGTCGATCGCGCGGCCGATCGCATCCGCCTCGGCTGTGCTCTCGATCGCGATGCGTTCGGCCACCCCGTTGAGCGCCGCGAGTTCGGCACACAGCTTGCGGGCGCCGGCCGTCGAATCGAATGCGAGCACGGTGGCCGTGGGCAGCAGGCGGGCGAGGCCGACGGCGTAGTAGCCTTCGGCGCAGCCGATGTTCACGACCCGCCGGTAACCCCGGCGCGGCAGGCGAGCGATGATCGGGTGGAGTTCATGCTCGTAGCAGCCGAGCAGTTTCGGCAGGTAGCAACCCTCGGCGGCGCGCGAGCCGAACCGCATGCCCTGGAAGGGGCCGCCCATCACAGTCGGGCCGTGCCGTGCGATCAAGTGTGCCGTCAGTTTCGGTGACCCCGAGCCGAAGCAGGTATCGGTGCGCCCGTCGCAGCCGCTCGACGCCGGTGCCCGAATTCGGATCGAGAATCGCCCCGAGCCGTACCAGGACCTGGTCGGCGGAAGTTCCTTTGGGATCATGCGGATCCGACCCGGCGGGCAAGCACGGCCTCGCGGTGCAGGATGTAGATGCCGCTGGCGATGACGATTGCCGCCCCGACGGTGATGGCCGGGCTTGGCACCTCGTGCCAGATGACCCAACCGAACAGGACGCCCCAGATCATCGCGCTGTACTCGAACGGCGCGATGACCGAGGCCGGAGCGAGCTGGAAGGCCCGAGTCATCATCAGCTGCGCGAATCCGCCGCACAGCCCGATCGAGGCGAGCAGGCCGAAGTCGAGCAGCGACGGCGTGACCCAGCCGAACGGCAGTCCGAGGGCACTCACCGTCGTGCTCGTCACGGTGAAGTAGAAGACGATGGCGCCGATCGATTCGGTCCGGCTGAGACGGCGGACGAAGATCATGGCGAAGGCGTAGCCGAGCGCGCCGAGCACGGGGATCAGGGCCAGGGTCGTGATGACGCCGGCGCCCGGCCGCACCATGATGAGGATGCCGATGAACCCCACGGCCACGGCCGACCAGCGCCGGACCCCGACGTTCTCGCGCAACAGCGGTACCGACAGGGCGGTCAGGAAGATCGGGCCAGCGAAGCCGATGGCGATGACGTCGGCCAAGGGCATCAGTTTGAACGCCCAGAAGAACAGCAGCATCGACGATAGGCCGACCAGGGAGCGGCCGGCGTGATCGAGCGGTCGTCGGGTACGGAGCGTCGCCAGCCCGCCGCTGCGGGCGAGAAACATGGCGATCGGCACGAAGGCGAAGATGCTGCGGAAGAACACCACCTGGATGGTCGGGTAGGTCGCCGACGTCCACTTGATCAGGGCGTCCATGGTTCCAAAGATCAGCAGCGAGCCCAGCATGTAAGCGATCCCGGCCACGGCGCCGGGCGCCGCGCCTGGGGGCGGGGAGGAAGCCATGGCGCGAGGATGGGGCCGGCCCGCGCCCCTGGCAAGTCGTGCGGTTCCCCGTATGATCGCCTCCGCGACGGAAGAGATCCATGGCATTGCTGATAACCGGCGGGACCGGATTCGTGATGAGCAACCTGGCGCTGGCTTGGCTCGCGGCCGATCCCTCGGCGCGTGTGCTGATCGCCGACGTGGGCGCGCCCGACCGCCTGTTCGACCGTTATCTGGCGCCGGTGCGCGATCGCATCACCCTGCTTCAGGCCGACGTGACCGACCCCGGCTGGTGGCGTGACACCAAGGAGCTGAAACGGGCGACGCATCTCGTCCACGGCGCCGCGATCACCCCGGGCGTGGGCGCGACCGAGAAGGCCAAGGCGAGGGAGGTGGTCGCGGTCAACGTGACCGGGACCCTCAACGCGCTCGAATGGGCGAAGGATCGCGGCGATCTGGCGCGCGTCATCCACGTCAGCACCGGCAGCGTCTACGACGACGATGGCCCCGAGACTCCCTTGCCCGAGGACGGCTTCGAGAAGCGGGAACCCTTCGGCCTCTATGCCATCACCAAGCGCGCGGCTGAACTCCTGGCGCGGCGCTACACCGAGCTCTTCGGCCTGCCGCTCGTGACCGTCCGGCTCGCCAGCGTCTACGGCCCCATGGACCGCGAGACGGGCGTGCGGGCGATCCGCGCCCTGCCAAACAAGCTGCTGCACAAGGCTTTGGCCGGCGAAACCATCCGCATCAGCACCCTGGACGCGGTCGGTGACTACATTCACGCGGGCGACGTCGCGACGGCGCTGATGGCTCTCCTGCAAGCCGACCGGCCGCGGTTCAGCCGCTACAACATCTCCTACGGCGCGTTCACCACGGCCCGCGAGGTGCTTGCCCACGTCGCGGCGGCGGTCCCCGGCACCCGCTGGGAGGTGGTGGGAAAGGGCGCCGACATCGAGGTCGACGACACCCGCAAGCGCGGCCAGTGGGGCGCCTACGACAATACCCGAATGCGCGCGCTCGGCTGGCGGCCGCGCCCCTTGGCCGAAGCCATCGCCGACTACGCTCAATGGATCCGGACGTACGAGGCGTAAGTCCGATCGGGCCTAGGACTCACACATCCAGCTCGACCGTGTCGCCGGCGTGGTCCTGGATGAAGGCGAGGCGAAGTTCCGGCCTGCGGCCCATCAGGTGTTCGATGCGTTCCGCGGTGGCGGCCGCCGCGTCGTCGGGGATCACCACCCGCAGGAGCGCCCGCGTAGCCGGGTTCATCGTCGTCGACTTGAGCTGGTCGGGGCGCATCTCGCCCAGTCCCTTGAAGCGGCTGATCTCGATCTTCCCGCGGCCCTTGAACCGCGTCGCCAGCAGTTCGTCCCGGTGACGGTCGTCGCGGGCATAGGCGACGTCCGCCCCTTGCGCCAGCCGATAGAGCGGCGGCGAGGCGAGGTAGAGGTGGCCGTCGCGGATCAGCTCCGGCGTCTCCCGCGCGAAGAAGGTCAGCAGCAGCGAGGCGATGTGGGCACCGTCGACATCGGCGTCGGTCATGATGATGACCCGGTCGTAGCGCAGCTCCGAGGCACGGTAGCGGTCGCCGGTGCCGCAGCCGAGGGCCTGGATCAGGTCCGCGAGCTCCTGATTGTCCCGCCGCTTGTCGGCGGTGGCACTGGCGACGTTCAGGATCTTGCCACGCAAGGGGAGGATGGCCTGGGTGGCGCGGTCACGCGCCTGCTTCGCCGATCCGCCGGCGGAATCGCCCTCGACCAGGAATATCTCGGTGCCGCTCGTGGACTGGTCGGCGCAATCGGCGAGCTTGCCGGGCAGGCGTAGGCGCCGCTTCGGCTGCTTGCGCGCGACGTCCTTCTCCTGCTTGCGCCGGAGCCGCTCGTCGACCCGCTCCAGGATCGCCGTGAGCAGGGTGTTCGCCGTCTCGGGATCGCCGGAAAGCCAATGGTCGAAGTGGGCCTTGACGCTTCCCTCGACCAGTTTGGTCGCCTCCGGGTTGACCAGCCGTTCCTTGGTCTGGCCCTGGAACTGCGGGTCCGGCAGGAAGACCGACAGCAGCACGCAGGCGCCGCCGCACACGTCCTCGGCGGTGATCTGGCCGGCGCGCTTGTTGCCCACTTGCTCGGCGTAGGCCTTGAGGCCACGGGCCAGGGCGTTGCGCAAGCCCGCGTCGTGACTACCGCCTTGTGGGGTCGGCACGGTGTTGCAGTACGTCGAAACGAGGGGCTCGGCGTCCTCGGGCCAGGCGATGGCCCATTCCACCCGGCCGGTGTCGCCGGCCGCCGTCGCCTGACCGGCGAAGGGCTGGCGCGTCACCGTCTCGCGGTTCTCCAGGGAGCTCGCGAGATAATCCGCGAGCCCACCGGGGAAGTGCAGCACGGCCTCGGCCGGCGTCTCGTCGCCAGCCTTCAGGAGCGACGGCTCGCAGCTCCAGCGGATCTCGACGCCGCGGAACAGGTAGGCCTTCGAGCGGGCCATGCGATAGAGCCGCGCCGGCTTCAGGCGCATGTCCCCCCCGAAGATTTCCGCATCGGGGTGGAAGCTCACGGTCGTGCCGCGACGGTTGTTGACGGCGCCACCATCCTTCAACCTGGTCGTCGGCTTGCCCTTGGCGTACGCCTGGGTCCAGAGGCGCCGATCCCGCGCCACCTCGACGGTCAGGCTGTCGGACAACGCGTTGACGACCGAGACGCCGACGCCGTGCAGGCCACCAGCCGTGTGGTAGACCTTACCGCTGAACTTCCCGCCCGAATGCAGCGTGGTCATGATGACCTCGAGAGCGGACTTGTTCTTGACCTTCGGATGGGGATCGACCGGAATGCCGCGGCCATTGTCGCTAACCCGGCAAACGCCGTCGTCTCCCAGGTAAACCTCGATGCGGTTGGCATGACCGGCGACCGCCTCGTCCATGGCATTGTCCAGCACCTCGGCGAACAGATGGTGCAGCCCCCGCTCATCGGTGCCGCCAATGAACATGGCGGGGCGCCGGCGAACCGGCTCCAGACCCTCGAGGACCTCGATGTCCTTGGCCGAATAGTCGGACTTGCCGGGTTTCAATCCGTCGAAAAGATCACTCACGATGGAGGCCTATGCAGTCGTCGGTGCTGATGGGGCCACAACATGTAGTGGCAGGAAGGGAAAGGCAACCCGGAGAATTGCCGTGCCACGGAGCCTTGCCCCGCCTAACCTAGCGTGGCTGACGACGGGATGGGGCGGCGATGGTGGCGTTCGCGCGCGAGGAGTACCAAAACCGGCTGGCCCGGGTCCGCGCCCGCATGGCCGAATCCAAGCTCGATCTGCTGGTCGTGACCGATGTGGCCAACCAGCACTACCTCACGGGCTACGACGGCTGGTCGTTCTACACGCCGCAGGTGGTCGTGGTGTTGATCGAAGATGGGCCGCCCTATTGGGTCGGTCGGTCCATGGACGCGGCCGGAGGCAGGCTCACAGCCTGGCTCCCACCCGCGAACGTCGTCGGCTGGCCCGAGGACCATGTGCAGGCCAAGGATCGTCACCCGATGGACTGGGTGGCGACCTGGATGCGCAAATGCGGCTGGGGCCGCAAGCGCATCGGCGTCGAGACCGACTCGTATTACTACTCGCCCAAGGCCCACACCCGGTTGAAGGCGGGGCTGCCCGAGGCGACGTTCGTACGCGCGGACCTGCTGGTGAACTGGGTGCGCGCGGTCAAGAGCGCGGCCGAGATCGACTGCATGCGCAAGGCGGCCAGGCTGGCCGAGGCGGCGATGCGGGCGGCCTATGACGTCATTGCCCCTGGCGTGCGGGAGTGCGATGCCATTGCCCGCATTCAGGCGGCCCAGGTCGCGAGCCAGCCGGACTTCGCAGGCGACATGACGGCACTGCCCCCGACGATTCTCGCGGGGCGAAACGCCTCGGCGCCGCACATCATGTGGTCCCATCGCCGGTTTGTCGCGGGCGAGGCCGCGGCCCTCGAACTTGGGGGGGGCCATCGGCACTACAACGCCGGGCTGGCCCGGACGATCCAGCTCGGAAAGCCGGCCCCGGCCTTGCTCGCGACCGCCACGGCGGTCTACGAGGGGATGGCGGCGGCGCTCGGGGCGGTGCGGCCGGGCGCCACGGGAGCGGCGGTCGAGGCGGCTTGGCGCGCGGTGCTGGCCCGTCACGGACTGCGCAAGGAGTCGCGGATCGGCTACGCGATCGGCCTGGGCTATCCGCCCGACTGGGGCGAGCACACCATCAGCCTGCGGCCAGGCGACGACTCGATCCTGGAGGCTGGCAACACGCTGCACATCATCCTCGGCATGTGGATGGCCGACTGGGGCCTCGAGATTTCCGAGACGGTGCTGGTGACACAGCGCGGCGCCGAGTGCCTGACGAGCTTCCCCCGCGAGGTGTTCGTGAAGGGGTAGGACCGCCCATTCAGGATCGGAGGTAGCGATGAACGTTCAGACTCGAATCCGGAACCTGCCGGGGATGCTGGAGCCCGGGGGCGAATGGCGGAACGTCTTTTCGTACCATCCGATGGAGGTGGAACTCGCCCGCGCCGATGGCGTGTACCTCTACGATGATAAGGGCAATCGCTACATCGACGCTTCGGGCGGGTCGGAGGCGGTGGAGACGGCGATGAAGATCGCCCGGCAGTACCACGTCGCCACCGGCAACCCCGGCAAGTACAAGATCATCGCCTGCCACGAGAGCTACCACGGCATGACGCTCGCCACGATGGCGCTGGCCGGCAACCAGCGCATGACTCAACACTTCGAGCCCATGTTGCCGAAGTGGCCGCACATCCAGCAATACAGCGACTACCTGAAGCCGGAGGGCGTCGAACGCGACGCCTGGGCCGTCACGTGCGCCCAGAACCTGGAGAGGGCGATCCACTTCGAGGGCCCCGAAACGGTCGCGGCGTTCATCGCCACGCCCCACGGTTGCGGCCCCGAGTACGGGGTCGTCGCGCCCAAACGCTACTGGCAGGAAATTCGCCGCATCTGCGACGAGTACGACGTCCTGCTGATCGACGACGAGGTCATCACCGGCTTCGGCCGCACCGGGCGCTGGTTCGGCCTGGACCACTTCGGGGTGGTGCCGGATATGATGGTATTCGGCAAGGGCATCGGCAGTTGCTACGAGCCCCTGGCCGCCGTCACGGTGCATGACCGGATCGACGCATCGTTCAAGGACGGCGCCTACTTCGTGCACGGCTTCACCTATGGCGGCCACCCGCTGGCCTGCGCCGCCGGCATCAAGGTCTCGATATCCTGAAGGGCGACGGGTTGGTGACGGCCTGCGCCCAAAAGAGCGAGCGCCTGTTCCACCACCGCGACCGGCTGCTTGCGCATCCGTCCGTCGCCGACGTGCGCGGCTGGGGGTTGTTCATGGTGCTCGAGCTGGTCGAGACGAAGAAGCCCCGCGCCTATTTCGCGCCCGATCGCAAGGCCGAGCAGCTCCTGCAATCGATCACGCTGGCGAACGGCCTGGTGTTCTATTCAACCCTCTACGGCCCGCGCCGCCGCCCACTGTTCAGCCGCGGCCTGCCGACCTGGATATCGCCGCCCCTCACCATCGAACCCGAGCAGATCGACGACTTGATCGACCGGCTCGACCGTTCGCTGTCGGAGTGGGAAGAGGCGCTGGGCGTGACGGGGTAGGGGCGGATCCAAGACCCGCCCCCATGGGTGGCGGAGCTACACGCTGTAGTACATCTGGTACTCGATCGGGTGGGTGGTGGTCTCGTAGGCGAGGTTCTCCTCGCGCTTGAGGGCGAGGTAGCCGTCGATCAGGTCGTCGGAGAAGACGTCGCCCTTCTTGAGGAAGGCGTTGTCGGCCTCGAGCGCCGCGATCGCCTGGCGCAGGCTGCCGCAGACCGTTGGTACGTTCTTCAGCTCCTCGGGCGGCAGGTCGTAGAGGTTCTTGTCCATGGCGTCGCCCGGATGGATGCGGTTCTCGATTCCGTCGAGCCCGGCCATCAGCATGGCGGCGAAGCCGAGGTAGGGGTTGGCGGCACCGTCAGGGAAGCGCACCTCGACCCGCTTGCCCTTGGGGCTGGCCGCGTGCGGGATGCGGCAGGACGCCGACCGGTTGCGCGACGAGTAGGCGAGCAGCACCGGCGCCTCGTAGCCGGGGACCAGCCGTTTGTAGCTGTTGGTCGTCGGGTTGGTTAGGGCGTTCAGCGCCTTGGCGTGTTTGATGATGCCGCCGATGTAGTAGAGGGCGGTGTCGCTGAGGTCGGCGTAGCCGGTGCCGGCGAACAGCGGCTTGTTCTTCTTCCAGATCGACTGGTGGCAGTGCATGCCCGAGCCGTTGTCCTTCATCACCGGCTTCGGCATGAACGTTGCCGTCTTGCCGTAGGAGTGGGCGACGTTGGTGACCACGTACTTGTAGGTCTGGATGTTGTCGGCCGAGGGCACGAGGGTCGCGTACTTGATGCCGAGCTCGTGCTGGCTGGGCGCCACCTCGTGGTGGTGCTTCTCCACCTCGACGCCCATGTCGGCGAGCACCGTCACCATCTCGGCCCGCATGTCGCTGGTCTGGTCGACCGGCGGCACGGGGAAGTAGCCGCCCTTCGGCCCGGGCCGGTGCGCCATGTTGCCGTCGGGATAGTCGCGGCCGGAGTTGTACGGGCCTTCCTCGGAGTCGAGCTGGTAGAAGCAGTGGTTTGGATCGACGGCGAAGCGCACGCTGTCGAACACGAAGAACTCGAGCTCGGGCCCGAACAGGGCGGTGTCGCCGATCCCGGTGTAGCTGAGGTAGGCCTCGGCGCGCCGCGCCACCGAGCGCGGGCAGCGGCTGTAGGGTTGACCCGTCATCGGCTCGTGCACGTCGCAGACCAGGATGAGCTGGGGCTGGGCCGAGAACGGATCCAGCGTCGCGGTCGACAGGTCGGGCACCAGCGTCATGTCGGATTCGCTGATGTCCTTCCAGCCGGCGATCGAGGAGCCGTCGAACATGATGCCCTCGGTCAACGTCTCTTCGTTGATCGTCGCGAGATGCTGGGACATGTGGTGCCACTTGCCGCGCGGATCGGTGAACCGGAAATCCACGTACTTCACGTCGTGGCTCTTGATCAGCTCCAGCACCTTCTTGGTGTCCTTGTTTTCGGCCATGTCCTTCTCCCGATGTTCAGGTTGTAGCGTTGGTCCGTTCAGATCGCGTCGCCGCCGCGTTCGCCGGTGCGGATGCGGACCACTTCCTCGACCGGCGAAATGAAGATCTTGCCGTCGCCGATGCGCCCGGTGCGCGCGGCGTTCTGGATGGCCTCGATCGCGCGTTCGACCATGGCGTCCTCCAGCACCACCTCGATCTTCACCTTGGGCAGGAAATCGACGACGTATTCGGCGCCGCGATAGAGTTCGGTGTGGCCCTTCTGCCGGCCGAAGCCCTTGGCCTCGATGACGGTCAGGCCCTGCAGCCCGATCTCGTGCAGGGCGTCCTTCACCTCGTCCAGCTTGAACGGCTTGATGATCGCCTCGAGCTTCTTCATCGCCTGCCCACCCTTTCCGGTCTCGGAGAAGGCCATAGCAGCCGCCATGCCAACGCCCAACACATTGATTCGTCATGAGTTTTTGCATCGGGCAGCGACCGACTTGCCGGTTGCGTGGGCAGCGCTGCCCAAGGATTGAGCGGACCCATTGCATCGTGAAGACATGCGGGGGATAACCGGGTCCATGGAGACGCTGCGATGAAGCCCACGAACCGGGTGTTCGGCGGGCTTGGCACCACGGTGTTCGAAGTGATGTCGGGGCTTGCCCGCGAGCACGGGGCGATCAACCTCGGCCAGGGTTTCCCCGACGTGGACGGGCCCGAGGACGTGCGCCGCGCCGCGGCGGACGCCACCATGGAAGGCCCCAACCAGTATCCGCCGATGCTGGGCATCCCCGAGCTGCGGCAGGCGATCGCCGGCCACAACCGCCGGTTCTACGGCCTGGAGGTGGATTGGCGGACCGAGACCCTGGTGACGTCGGGCGCGACCGAGGCGCTGGGGTCCTGTCTCATGGGCAGCCTCAACCCCGGCGACGAGGTGGTGCTGATCGAACCGATGTACGACAGCTACCTGCCGATCATCCGGCTGGTGGGTGCCGTGCCCAAGGTCGTCGCGGTGGAAGCGCCGGGCTGGACCCTGCCGCGGGAAAAGCTCGCCGCCGCGTTCTCGTCGCGCACCAAGGCACTGGTATTGAACTCGCCGATGAACCCGGTGGGCAAGGTGTTCGATCGGGACGAGCTCGGGTTCATCGCCGATCTGGTGGTGCGCCACGATGCCGTCGCCATCTGTGACGAGGTGTACGAGCATCTGGTGTTCGACGGCCTGCCGCACATCCCGCTGATGACGCTCCCGGGCATGCGCGAGCGAACCTTGCGCATCGGGTCGGCGGGCAAGATCTTCTCGCTCACGGGGTGGAAGGTCGGCTGGGTGACGGGGGCGCCGAAGGTGCTGGAGTCGGTGGCGAAGGCGCACCAGTTCCTCACCTTCACGACCGCTCCCAACCTGCAGCGGGGCGTGGCGTACGGCCTGGGCAAGGCGGACGACTATTTCCAGGACCTGGCGGGGGAGCAGCAGCGCAAGCGGGACCTGCTGGGGAAGGGGCTCGCGCGCATCGGTTTCGACGTCCTGCCGTCGGGCGGCACGTACTTCATCTCGGCGGACTTCCGGCCCCTGGGGTTCAACGGCACCGACGTGGACTTCTGCCGCCACATCACCGCCGAGGCCAAGGTGGCGGCCGTGCCCGTCAGCGCCTTCTACGACGGCGAGCCCGTGCGACACCTCGCCCGCTTCTGCTTCTGCAAGCGCGACGAAATCCTGACCGAGGCCGTGGAGCGCCTGGCCTGGCACTTCGGGCGCTGACCCGGACTCGCCCGCGCCCTCGATTGCGCTATCATGGCCCCCAACCGGGAGGTTGCTGGCGTGGAGCGTGAGCGGCGTAGGCTCGCGGCGATCTTGAGCGCCGATGTGGTGGGCTACTCGCGGCTGATGGAGGCCGACGAGTCGGGGACGCTCGCCGCCTTCAAGCGCCACCGCGAGGACCTGCTCGATCCCAGGATCAAGCACCACGACGGGCGCATCGTCGGCACCGCCGGGGACGGCCTGATCGCCGAGTTCGTCCGCAATCACCTCCGCATGTGCCAGTACCAGAAGGACGCCGACCGCTGGCTCGACGGCTACCGCAAGGCCGGCATCGCGGTTTAGGAGCCGCCCCTTCCCCCCAACCCCTCCCGCAAGGGAGGGCGAAGTATGGGCAGGCCCGTGCGTCCCCCTCCCCCTCGATGGGGGAGAGTGGGGGCGATGGCACGATCCACGTTGGCGGCTCGTGCATCAATCTCCGATGATGGCGTTCTTCCCCAGCCGGGCGGCCGTGGCGCCATCCCACACGACGCTCCAGCCGCTGCGGAACGGCAAGATCAACGCGGCACCGGCGGGCACCCGGTCCCGCTCGCGCACGGTGGTGATGAGAACGCCGTCGGGATGCGCCATCGCCCACGCCTCGATGTCACGCTCGCGCAACGCCGTGATCGGCGCCTCCAGCCGGCCGACGAACCCCAGGTGGCCCTCGTAGCCGGCGATGTGGGCGACGGGCCGGCCCGCCGCCTGGGCCGCCGCCACGAAGCGCGCCAGAGGGCGCAGGTCATAGCGTTCGGCCAGGCCGACACCGAAGGCCACGTGCGCCGCCACCAGGGCCGAGACCACCCCGACCATCACGCGCGACACCGCGCCGGGCCACGGCACCACCAACAGCCCCGCGAGCACGAAGGCCAGGGCCAGGGGCACCGGGACCGGCAGCGTGCTCCATTGCGCCGCGTGCCGGGCCGCCATGACCGAGGCCAGGTTCGCCTCCGGCGCGGTCGCCACGACCAGCGCCCCGAGGCTCAGGATCAGCATCGGCCCCAGGGGTAGCAGCGGGTCCCACCGCCGCGACGGCACACCGGCGCCGATCCACCGGGCCCCGATCAGCGCCGCCGCCGGCAGCAACGGAATCAGATAGTTCGGTTGCTTGCCGCTGATCAGGCAGAACCCCAGGAACGGCACGGCCAGCCACACGGCGGCGAAGCGCACGCCGGGGTCGCTCGCCGCCGCTCGCCACAGGGGCGGCCACCACGCCCAAGGGTAGAGGACCAGGGGAACCAGGGGCAGATACCACCACCACGGCTGGGCGTGTGCGAAGGATTGCGCCAGGCGTCCGGCCGTCTGCCCCCACAGCAGCGCGTGGGTGTACGCCGGACCGCCGGCCACGGCCGCCGGCAGCGCCCAGGCCAGCGCGATCGCCGCCCCGATCGCGCCGGCCGCGGCAAGCCCCGCGTACCACCGGCGCCAGCGGACCCCGACGGCCCACAAGGGCGCCAGCAGCGGCACCGGCAGCAAGTGCAGCAGGATCACCGGGCCCTTGGTCAACGCTCCCAACCCGAGGCCGACGCCCAGCAGCAGCCAGCCCCGCCGGATGCGTCCGCGCCAGGCGAAGGCGACTCCCAAATGCCCAAGCACGACCCAGAACGCCAACGGCACGTCGAACAGGGCCAGGGTCGCGAACAGGGCGAACAGTGGAAAGCCGACCAGCGCGACCGGCGCCATCCCCGCCACCATGGGCCGGTCTGGCCACAGCAGGCGGGCGAGCCGCACCGTCGCCACCAGACAACCCAGCCCGAACAACGGTGCGACCAGACGCGCCCAGGTTTCGCTCACGTCCAGCACGCTCCAACCGGCCAGCATCGCCCAGAACACGACCGGCGGCTTGTCGGGGTACGGCGCGCCGTTCAGGGTCGGGACCAACCAGTCGCCGGTCCGCCACATCTCCCAGGCGATGGCGAGGGTGCGCGCCTCGCTGACCGGGAGGATCGGGCGCGTGATCAGGCCGACGCAGGCGAGGACAACCAGGACCGCGATGGCGAGGGCCGTTCGTGTCACGGTTCGCGGTCGCTTTCGGCGCGGGCGGCGCGCAGGCGCGACCCGCGGATCAGGGCAAGGTTACGAGAGTAGACGAACAGGCCCAGAAGCTGGCCGGTGATGAACACCGGATCGAGCCGGTGGAGCGCATAGGCGAGCAGCACGGCCCCACCGCCGATCGAGATGTACCAGAACACCACCGGCACGACGCTTTCGCGCCGCCGTTCGCTGTGCACCCACTGGACGATGAAGCGGAGCGCGAACAACCCCTGGCCGGCGAAGCCGATGACGAGCCAGAGCGTGTCACTGTCCATCGCCAACCTCCTCGGCCTTCACGCGCGGGATCGCCCGCCGCCGTAGCCACCAGACTCCTGCCAGATCGACGATGCCGACGCCGAGGCGATCCCAGATCCCGTACTTCGGGCGGCCGCGGCGACGGGGTCGATGGCCGACGTCCACGAATGCCACGCGATAACCCGCGGCCAGAACGAGGGCCGGCAGGAACCGGTGCATGTGATCGAAGCGCGGCAACGCCAGGAACGGCGCCCGCCCGATCGCGCGCAGGCCGCAGCCGGTATCGACCGCCCCATCGCGCAGCACGGCGCGCCGAACCCCGTTGGCGACCCGCGAGGCGACCCGGCGAAGAGTGCTGTCATGCCTCCGCCCGCGGACGCCGGCGACCAGATCGGCGGCGCCGAGCCGCGCCAGAAGTCCAGGGATGTCGGCCGGGTCGTTCTGCCCGTCGCCGTCAAGGGTCACCAGCGCCTCGCCCCGCGCCGCCAGGGCGCCGGTAAGCAGGGCGGCGCTCTGGCCAAGGCGGCGCGGGTGACGGATGACGCGAAGGTTCGGGAACCGCTCGCGGGCCGCCGCGAGTTCGCCCAGGGTTCCGTCCTGGCTGGCGTCGTCGACCACCAGGATCTCGTGGGCGCGGTCGGACAACGCGGCGGCGATCTCGGCCAGCAAGGGCCCGACGTTCCCGGCCTCGTCATGGACCGGGATCAGGACCGAAACCGTGGGAGCCGGGGTCAACGGCGCCGGTCGCGCCAGGCGTAGTACCGCAGAAGCGGGCCGAGGAACCATGGCCTGCCGTTGTAGAACGGTCGGGTGGGGAACGGCAGGTCGTCGAACGGCGTCCGCCCGCCCTTGTCGCCCAGCACCTTCAGCGCGGACTTGTGCCCGAGCCAGGTCCCCATCGGCAATCCGACCCCGCAGTACCCGGTGGCGAAATGCACGCCGTCCACCACCCCGGCATGGGGCAAGAGATCGAAGGTAAAGCCCATGTTCCCGGTCCAGCAGTGGGTCATGCGGACGTTCGCGAGCTCGGGGTAGACTTCCGTCATGTGCCCGTGCAAGAGGATCGCCTTCCGGCTCAGGTCGCCGTCGTCGATGCCGGTGCGGGCGCCGAACAGCAGGGACTTGCCGTCGGGCGAGGGGCGCGCCCAAAAGATGTTGGTCTTGCTGTCGATCATCGTCCGCCGGGTGGGCAGCAACCGGCGGACGCCGTTCTCGCCCAGGGGTTCGGTGGCGATCATGTAGGCGGCGACCGGGATCACCCGGCGTCGCAGATGCGGCGTCGGTGCCCCGGTGTAGCCGTTGGTGGCGACGATCACGTCGCGGGCGGCGATCCGCCCGCGGCTGGTGGTGATCTCGAAGCCCGTGCCTTCGCGGCGGATCGCGGTGACCGGGGTCTTGCCGAAGATGGTCGCGCCGGCCTTGGCAACCCGGTCCATCAGTGCGCTCTGGTACAGGCCGGGGTGCAACGCGCCGGTGCCCATCAGGACCAGGCCGCCATAGTAGTAGTCAGAGCCGATCTCGGTCCGCTGATCGGCCCGGCTCACCATGTGGCCTTCCATCGGTGCGACCCGACGGAGGGCCTCGAATTCATGGGCCATCTTGTCGTAGTGGGCTTGGGATTCGGCGGCGATGAAGCGGCCGCGATACTCGAACCGGCAATCGAGCTGCTCCTGCTCGACCAGCCGGACGATGTACTCGTGGGCCGTGACCCCTTCGCGGGTGAGGGCCACGGCCTTCTCCGCCCCGAAGGTCTTCTCCAGCTTGGGGTACTTGGCGTAGAGGGTGCGCCCCACGTAGCCGGCGTTGCGGGTCGAGGCGCCGTAGCCCGGAACCTCCGCCTCCAGGATGGCCACGCTGCGCCCGGCGCGCACGAGCGTCAGGGCCGCGGACAGCCCGGTATGGCCCGAGCCGACGATCGCCACGTCGATGCTGGCCGGCAGGGCGGCTTCCACCACGGACGGGCGCGGCGCCGCATCCCACCAATAGGGATCGGTCTTGAAGCCCGGAGCAAACAGGTGATCGGCCACGGCGAAAAGCCCTCGCGTGCGGAGCCGCGAGTATGGCGGGGCCCCGCGCCCCCGGCAACGGCCGCGCTTGACCCTTCGCGGCGGGGAGGGCTAAAGACAAGTCCGGTGGCGGGTGTAGCTCAGGTGGTTAGAGCGCCAGATTGTGGATCTGGATGTCGCCGGTTCAAGTCCGGTCACTCGCCCCAATTTTTCAAGTACTTAACTCAGTGGGAGGTTCTTGGTTTGAGACGTAGGTAGCACATAGGTAGCATCACAAACCGTTTGGGAGCCCATTGACCGCTGCAACCACGCGGAGATCAGCGGTTTTCCCGCCACCAAGATCACCGAGGTGCGCAGGATGATCGACCCGACCACCGAGCGGGGCGACTAACGGCTTCGGGAAGCGCAACGACCTTGGAGTATTTTTTCGGGCGGGAATAGGGTCCCATCCTAGGGGGGCCGGCGTACGGGGAAAGAAAACAGCCCTCGCGCATCGCTCTTACGATGCCTGTCACGATTTTCAAATCTTGAGAGCCCATCCGGGAAGTTTGGAGTCAGGAACATGGTTGTGGCCTGGTGAGCCTGCGGAGCATGAGGCGGATTATGGCGAGGCGGATGAAGGCGACCGCGATCCTGGCGTGACGCTCGAAGTCGCGAACGAGGCGACGATTGCGGCTGA
>SHVY01000057.1 GCA_009694045.1 Alphaproteobacteria bacterium
TTGACCCTGGATCTGGGACCGGTTGACTGATTGGATTTGGGGCCGTTCCGTCATGGCAGATGGAGCGGACGATGAGCGCCCCGGACCGCAAGCGACTGCTCGTGCGCGACCACGGTCGCCTGTCGATCCGCCGGCAATGTCGGCTGCTCGGGGTTGTCCGCTCCGGGGTCTGCCGGATGCCTCGGCCGGCCGCGGCTGCCGACTTGGCGCTGATGCGCCGGCTCGACGAGCTGTTCACGGCGTGGCCGTTCCTGGGTTCGCGGCGGATGGCGGCGCTGTTACGGGCGGAAGGATGCCCGGTCAACCGCAAGCGGGTGCAGCGGCTGATGCGCACGATGGGGATCGCGGCGCTGGGACCGAAGCCCCGGGCAACGAAGCCCGCGCCCGGACACAAGATATACCTCTATCTGCTGCGTGGCCTGGCGATCGAGCGATCGAGCGATCGAACCAGATGTGGGCCGCCGACATCACCTACGTGCCGATCGGTCGCGGTTTTCTCTACCTCGTGGCCATCATCGACTGGGCGAGCCGCGCGGTCCTGTCCTGGCGGCTCAGCAACACCGACCAGGGCAGCCAGTTCACTGGCGCCGCCTTCACCGGCACGCCGGCATCCGCATCTCGATGGATGGACAACGTGTTCATCGAGCGGCTGTGGCTCAGCCTGAAGCATGCTGCATGCAAAGAGCTATCTGCCGAGGCATTTTGCTCCGGCGCAACCAGACAATCCGGCCGCTTCAGTGAGGGATTTTCTCTCCGGCGCTTACAGCAAGAGGTCCTGAGATTAGCCGACGCTCTTCCTCAGTGAACCGGCTACCTCGCGGCATGGTCGCGACAACACCCACGCACTGTTCTCGCGTGCAACCCGTGCCGTCAACTCAGCCAGCGACCGAGGTTCGCGGCCACGAAGGCGTCGTCGTTGGCGTCGGGATAGGCGGCGTAGACGCGGTCGATCTCGGCCGCTTGGCCCGGACTCAGGGTTTCCTCGGGGTTGAGGCACCAGATGCCCTGCAGGAGTCCCTGGCGACGCAGGACCTCGTGGCATCCGGCGATGCACCCGCGAAAGTCATGGGCGACGTCGAAGAAGGCACTGTTGCAATCGGTCACCTGCGAATCGACGGCGAGCAACTCGGGAGAGACCAGGCCCGCGGCGACCGCTTCGTGGATGCGCTCGAGAAGCCGGACCGCGGAGCGAACCCATACGCTCCAGTGGCCGAGCAAGCCACCCTTGATCCGCACCGTCACCGCGGCCCCGTCGCGGCGAACCACGAACGGCGTCAGCAGGTCCAGGACGATGTGATCGTCGTTGCCGGTGTACAGCGTCACACGGTCCTCGGCGCCCGCCATGACCACGCCCCGCACCACGTCGAGGGTGCGGTAGCGGTTGAAGGGCGCCACCTTGATGGCGATGACGTTGTCGATGGCGGCGAACCGACGCCAGAAGGACACGGGCAGGACGACGCCGCCGACTGCGGGTTGCAGGTAGAAGCCGACCAGGGGAACCACGGATGCAACGCGTCGGCAATGCTCAATCATCTCGTCCTCTTGTGCCCCCTTCATGGCCGCAAGGCTGAGCATTCCGGCATGGTAGCCGAGGTCGCGGGCGATCGAGGCCTCCCGTTCGGCCTGCCGCGTGGGTCCGGCGAGGCCGGCGATGCGGACCAGGTCCGGACCCTTCGACCACGCCTCGGCGGTCTCCACCGCCAGCCGCAGCACCGGCTCGTAGAGACCCACGTCGCGGATCGCGAACTGGGTGGCATGCACCCCGACGGCGAGGCCGCCCGCGCCGGCGTCGAGATAATAGCGGGTGAGCGCCCGCTGCCGCCGTTGGTCGAGCCGGCGCGAGGCATCCAGCGCCAGGGGGTGCGCCGGGATGACGATGCCGCGGCGCAAGCTCCGCAACACACCGTCGGGAAGGTCGGTCCATCGCTTCGTCACGCTCAGGGCCTCAGGTAGCCGAAGATCACATCGACGCAATGACGGCCGTAGGCCTCGCGCTCATCGGGGCGCGAGAACGCCCGGCCGAACACCGTGAACAGCGTATGGCTGTTGGCAACGTGGAAATAGCTCATCCCGGCGATCGAAAGATAAAGCCGCACAGGATCGACGTCCGCGCGGAACACGCCTGCGGCGACGCCCCGATCGAGATCGCGCCGGATGATCGCGTCCATGGGTCAGGCGAGCTCCGGCCCGGCGATGGCGAAGATCCGCTTGGGATCGTCGAACGGCTCGGAGCGACCCTCGATCATGCGAATGAACGGCACCAGGGTTGTGGCGCCGAGTTCCTGGAGCCGGAAACGCAGCGCCCCGTGATGGTCGCCGAGGTCGAGGCAGACGGCGCCGGAAACCTTCGCCAGCGCGGCGTCGAGCAACGCCATGGCGGTGGCGTCGTCATCGGCGACCAGGGGGCCGATCTGATCGCAAACACGGCCCTTGCGCCCGAGGACGAAGCCCTGGATGCAGCCGTCGCGTTCGGCAATCACGGCCGCCTCCGGTAGTCGCGACCACAAATGTCGCAACATGAATCCGCGACCGGCACCGAAGGGCGCTCGATCGTAGGCGACCAGCCGGTCGAGGTCCGCCTCGGTCACGGACCGCAAGGTCGCAGGGGCGGCTCGGAGTTGCGCGGCCCGGCCGGCGGGCACCAGGTAGCGCGTCAGGGTGTAGACGTCGCGAAAGCCCAGCCGCACGTAGACTTGGCGGCCGGCCGGGGTCGCGTCCAGGGCCGGCGTCAGCCCCCGTCGACGCAACGCGTCGATGCATCGGTACATCATGTGGGTAGCCAGACCGCGGCGCCGATACGCCGCCATCACCAGGATCATGCTGATCCAGCCGTAGGTCGAATCGAAGGGGACCGTCACCCCCGACGCCACCGGGCGTCCATCAGGCGCGACCATGCCGAAGCTGTCGCCATGGCCGACCATGAATGCCCAATCGTCCTCGATCTGGTTCCAGCCTGGCTCGCTCGACAGCCGAACGCCATCGGCGGGGCGGAATCCCACGAGCGACGTCTCCCTCAGTCCGGGAATAGTCTTCACGACTCCAGCTTCGGAGCCGTGAAGACGCCGCTCCGCACCTCGTATTGCGTGGCCTTGCCGAGGCTCGGCATGTCGCGCGCCACCCAATCCCCGACCCAGTCGATCATGCGGCCCAACGATACCCGGGGGTAGCCGAACAGAGTTGCGCACGCCGTGGTGTTGACGAGCCAGCCCGTGGCGGCCTCCTGCCCGGCGAACACAGGCTTCTTACCCAGCCGCTCGCCGAAATGGGTGGCGAGGGTGCGGATGCTCACGGTTTCCGGCCCGCTCACGTTGAGTGGCGCAGGTGGCGACGTACTGTGGCCGAGCGCACGCAGAGCGAAGGCGTTGGCATCGCCCTGCCAGATCACGTTGACGTGGCCGGCGGTGAGATTGATCGCCGTGCCGGCCATCACCTTTCGCGCCACGTCGTGCAGGACGCCGTAGCGCATGTCGATCGCGTAGTTAAGCCGGATCAGCCGACCCAGGGTGCCGTGGCGGTTGGCGAAGAACTCGAACGCCCGTTCGCGCCCGACGCACGAATTGGCGTAGTCGCCGGGTGGGGGTGTCGCCGGGGTCGTTTCGGTCGCGCCGCCGCTGGTCACCGGCACGAACGGATAGACACAGCCGGTGGAGAACACGACGATCCGGGCCTCGCGGAACGTGGCGGCAATGTACCCCGGCACCAGGACGTTCAAGGCCCATGTCAGATCGAGCGAACCCTGCTCGCCGAACTTGCGGCCGGCCATGTAGATCACGTTGGCTAGACGCGGCAGCCTTGCTACGGCCTCGCGATCGAGCAGATCGCAGGCGATGGTCTCGATCCCCCACCCCGTTAGCCGTTCGGCGAGACGGGGCTGGCTGAAGCGCGCGACCGCGACGATGCGCTTCGTCGGTGCCGCACGCTTCGCCAGCCGGGCGAGCGTCGGCCCCATCTTGCCGCCGGCGCCCAACACCAGGATATCGCCCTCGACCCGCGCGAGATCGGCGACCAGCGCCCCGTCGGGCACGGTCATGAAGTCTTCCAGTTCGCCCTCGTCGGCGAAACGCGTGGGCCACGACGTCGGCTCGGTCATGATCGCCTCCGCACCGCCGAACCCACGACTAGCCACCCTTGTAAACGTCCGGCCGATGGTCGATGCGATAGGTCGCGATGCTCGTCCAGCGATCGTAATCGGCGGCCGGAATGTCGATGTGCGCCACCGCGACGCCCTCGCCGCCGGTGATCTGGGCGAGGATGCGCCCCGACGGGCCGGCCACGCACGAATGGCCGAAGCTGTCGAACGTCAGCCCGGGCGCGGCGACTTCGTGGCCGACGCGGTTTGCCATGCCGAGAACGATCACGTTCTCCAGGGCGCGGGTGGCGACCAGCCCGGTCGTCCGCTCCCCGCCCCACGCCCAGGTATCGCGCTGGTAGGGGTCGTTGATCCAGTTCGTGCTGTTGATGACGATGTTAGCGCCCAGCGCCACCAGCCGCTGGATGTACTCCGGAAAGATCAGGTCGTAGCAGATCGTCATACCCAACTTGCCGAGCGCGGTGTCGACGACCATCGGCCGGTCGCCCGCCTGGTAAACGGTTCGCTCGGCGGCGAACAGGTGCACCTTGCGGTAGTTGGCGAGCATGCGGCCGTCCGGCGCGAAGAGCTGCTGGGAATTGCTGATGGCGCCGTTCTCGGTGGTGTAGAGCCCGCAGGCGAGATGCAGGCCATTGGCCTTGGCGATCGCGCCGAGCGCCTGGGACTGCGGCCCTCCCGGCGCCTCGGCCAGCTTGCCGATCTTGTCGCCGATGAAGTACCCGGTCGTCGCGCATTCGGGAAAGACGACGATGTCGGCGCCGAGCGACTTGGCCTGCCGCGCCATGGAGGCGATCTTGTCCAGGTTCGGCTGCACCTCGCCGACGACGCAATCCATCTGAGAGACGGCAATGCTAATCTTGACGGCAGGCATCGGCGTTTCCTCCCTGTTCCGATTCTAGAGCGGCTGCATGATTCGACTCAACGGGAAGCCGCGCTAGACCCGGAGTCGGCGATCAATCTTGAGGTTCAGGACAACTTCGAGTTTCACGGCGAGGGCGATGGTGTCCGCGTCGCGGTTGAGCGGACCGACGATCTGCACGCTAGCCCCCACCCCAGGCGCCTCGGTCACCGCCGGTAGGCTCACCACCGGATTGCCGGTGTGGTCGAACAGGCAGGTGTAGCGGATCAGGGCGAAGGTGAAGTCGACCGTTTTGCCGTCGAGCTCCACCGTCTCGGCCGTTCTGCGCGGCGGCGCCAGCGGCAAGGTCGGCACGATGACCGCATCGACCTCGTCGAAGACGGCTTGCATCCGGGCGGTGATCTCGGCGCGCCGGCGCATCGCCTGGACGTACTCGTACCCGCGATGGTCGCGAGCCATCGTCAGAAGCAGCCGGGGCGTCGGTGGATACTCGTCGAGCCGCCCGGGAAAAGCGTCGAAGTGGTACGCGGCCGATTCGGAGCAGAACACCACCAAATGAACGTCGAGGATATCATCGGGTGTTGGAAGGCTGACGGTCCGGATCGCCATGCCGGCGTCCCGCGCCGCTTTCAGAGCCCGCGCGACGGCGCGGGAAGCCAGGGGCGACGCATCGGCAGAATAGCGCGGATCGCAGCCGATCGTGACCCGTCGCCGCCGCGTGGCGGTGCGCGCGAAGCGCGGGTCCAGGACCTCCTGGACGGCGGCGAGATCGCGGGCTGAACGGGTCATGGGCCCGACGTGGTCCAGCGACCAGACAAGCGGCCTGACGCCCTCGGTGGACACTCGCGTGCGCGTCGGCTTGAAGCCGACGATCTGGCAGCAGGCGGCGGGAATTCGGATGCTGCCGCCGGTGTCGGTACCGAGCGCCGCGTAGCAGAGACCCGCGGCCATGGCCGCACCGGACCCGCCGCTGGATCCGCCGACCGTCAGTGCCGGCGCCTGCGGATGGGTAGCCGCGAGGGTGCGGACGCCGAACGCGCCGGGGTCGGTTGCCGTGACTCCGACGACGACGGCGCCAGCGCGTCGCAACCGGCGGACGACGGGAGCATCGCGCTCCGGCCGGTAGTCGAGAAGGAAGGGAAGGCCGGCCGAGCATATGGCCGGCGTCGTGTCGATGATGTCCTTGGGCGCCAGGGGCACGCCGGCCAAGGGTCCCAGCACCCGGCCCGCCTTGCGGGCGCGATCGACGGCCCGGGCCTCGGCGATGGCGGTCGTGGCCAGCACCTCGGTCAGGGCCCCGATCTTGGGGTTGACAGTCGCGATCCTGTCGAGCTGGAGCCGCGTCAGCTCCTCGGCCGAGATCCGCCGTCGCCCGAGTTCCCGTGACACTTCGGTCAGGGTGGCGAAGGCGAGGTCCGATGGCATGGGCGAGCCCTCGAAAGGCGGGAAGAGCCCGGTCCCGCGCGCCGTCCGCGGTCGCTCGGAACCGGGCCCCATTCCCTACGCCAAGCTGCAACCAGGAACGTGCGGATCGATCTGCCCGTAGTTCTCGATGATCTCGAACGTCCGGTCCTTGGTGACCCGGGCCATGATGCTGTTGCACCGCATGTGGTTGTTGCCCGCCAGCAAGTTCACGTGGCCCTGGGGCGCGTCATACTCCACCTGGCTCATGGCCGGGATGACCTTCTCCGGATCGACCGAATCGGCCAGCTCGATCGCCTTGGCGTACAACCACACGGCGTCGTAGGTCGCCTCGCCGATGGCGTTGATCGGCTTGGCCGAGCCAAACTTGGCGGCATAGCGCTCCTTGAATCCGTTGTTCACCGGGTTGTCGAGCTGTTGGAAGTAGGCCTGGCTCGCGATGATGCCTTCCTGCTCTTCCCCCGGTAGGGCTTCCAAGATGGTCTCGTCCCAGCCGTGGTAGATGAGGTGGGGCTTCATCTCGAAGCTGCGGTACTGTTTCACCGACACGATTGAGTCGGAGCCGGCGAACATCAGCCAGACGATGTCGGGGTTGGCTTCCTTCACCTTCTGGAAGGCGGGCCCGAAGTCCTGGGTGCCGAAGGGGAAGAACTCGGCGCCGACCAGCGATGCGCCGTTGGCCTCCAGGGCGACCTTCAGCGTGTCGGTGCTGCCGCGCGGCCAGATGTAGTCGGAGCCCATGACGTAGACCGACTTCCCCATGTTCTGGGTGACCCAGGGGACCATGGGATCGATCTGCTGGTTTGGCACCTGGCCCGTGCAGACCAGGTACTTGTCGCACTCGCCGCCCTCATAATAGGTGGTGTAGATCAACAGCTTCTTCGCCGGGCTGGTGACGCTCAGCGCGGCGACACGTTCCAGGCTCGCGATCATGCCGATGATGCTGTCGACGTTGTCCTGGCCGATCAGCTTGCGCGCCTTGTCGATCGCGCCCTGGGTCGTCGTCTGATCGTCTTCGACGATGTACTCGAGCTTGCGGCCTCCGGCGCCGCCGGCCGCGTTGACGTCGTCCACCGCCAGCTCGAAGCAGTTAAGCTGCGTCTCGCCGAGGATGGTCTCAAGGCCGGTGAGCGCGGTCAGGAATCCGATCTTCACCACATCCTGGGCCTTGAGGATGGCGGGAAACCCGAACGACGTGGCCGCCGCCGCGCCCGCGCCACCCAGCCCCTTCAACGTACCGCGCCGCGAAATCCTGTTCTTGGTCATGGGTCACTCCCTCGTCATATCGCGGGACCAGCCCCGCGAGTTGCTTCAGATCGCGAGAAACCGCCGCATGGCGGCCTCGTTGCGCAGCTCTTCCGATTTCCCTTCGTGGACTATACGGCCCTTCTCCATGATCACGGCCCGGCGCGCCACCTGCAATGCCAGATCGATGTTCTGCTCGACCAGGATCACGGCGGTGCCGCGGCCGTTCGCGAACGTGGCGATGAGGCGGCCGATTTCCTGCACGATGTTGGGTTGGATACCCTCGGACGGCTCGTCCAGCAGCATGACCTTGGGCGCGCCGCACAGAGCCCGGGCCAACGCCAGCATCTGCTGTTCGCCGCCGGACAACGTGCCCCCCGCCTGGTCCAGGCGCTGGCTGAGGGCGGGGAAGTAGTCGAACACCTCGGCCGGTATCGCGTCGTTCCCGTCGCCGCGGGCACGGGTGCCGATCTTGAGGTTCTCGCGGACAGTCAACCGGGGCAGGATCCCGCGCCCCTGGGGCACGTAGGCGATGCCGAGATGGGCGATGCGATGCGGCGGCAGCCGGCCGATCTCCTGGCCCGCGAACTCTATGCTTCCGGCCGTCGCCTTGAGAAGCCCGATCAGCACCCGCATAAGGGTCGTCTTGCCGACGCCGTTGCGCCCCAGCAGGGCCAACACCTCACCCTGCTCGACCGCGAGATCGACGCCGTTCAGCACCGGCACCGAGCCGTAGGCGGCATGGATCCCGGAGACCCGCAGCATGGTCACCGCCGTCCTAGATAGACATCGCGCACCAGCTCGTCGCGCTCGATGTCGGCGAAGGCGCCTGCGGCGATGACCTGCCCTTGATGCAACACCATGGTCGGGCAAGCCAGGGCGCGCACGAAGTGCATGTCGTGCTCGATGACGACGATAGTAAGGGTCCCGGCCATGCCCAGCAGCAGACGGGCGGTCTTCTGAGTTTCTTCCGACCCCATGCCGGCGGTCGGCTCGTCGAGCAGAAGAAGCTTCGGCCCGCCCATCAACGCCATGCCGATCTCGAGCCATTGCTTCTGGCCGTGGGCGAGCTCGCCCGCCGTCGCTTCCTCGAGGCCGGCGAGCTCCAGCTCGGCCAGCATGCGCTCGATGCGGGCATCGCGGTCGAGGGCGCTCTCACGCCGGCGGGCCGCCACGTCCAGGTTTTCGCGCACCGTCAAGCTCGCGAACAGGCTCGGCACCTGGAACTTGCGGGCGATCCCGATCCGGGCGAAGTCGTGGACCGGCAGGCCCACGATGGGCCGTCCCTCGAAGTCGATGGTTCCCGAATCGGGCTTCAAGGTGCCGGCGATCATGTTGAACAGCGTGCTCTTGCCGGCGCCGTTGGGGCCAATGATGCAACGCAGATCACCCTCGGCCAGAACGACGCTCACGCCCCGCACCGCGGCGACCCCGCCGAAGCGGATGGCGAGATTGTCGGCCCTGAGCAACGGCTCACCGGTCATCGTCTCGCGCTCCAGCTCGGGACCATCTTCTCCCAGGCCAGCGCCAGCCACCGGCGAACCAGCGGTAGGACGCCGTCGGGAAACAGGAAGACCATGGCGACGAAGAACGCCCCGACGACCAGCGGCCAGAGCCTGTAGTCGAGGCTGCTGACCACCTGTTGCAGCCGGATGGCGAGAAACGTGCCGATGATCGGCCCGATCAGGGTTCCACGGCCACCCACGGCGACCCAGACGACGACCTGGGTCGACAGCAGAAGGCCGACCGAATCCGGAGCGACGAACCCGGAGACGACGGCGTAGAACCCACCGGCAACCGACGCCAGGACGCATGAGATCACGAACACGACCAGCAGTTGGAAGGACGTGTTGTAGCCGAGGGTCTGGGCGCGAACCTCGTTGTCCTGGATGGCGGCGAGCACGCGCCCGTAGTGCCCCTTGCAGGCCAACCAGAGGACGGCCAGCGTCGCGCCGAGCACCGCGATCACCAGGTAGTACTGCGCGATCGGGTCCAGCATCACGTAGCTGTAGCCAAGCAACTCCACCCCGAAGGGGGGCGCGCCGATCAGGCCTGCATCGCCTCCGGTCACCTCCGACCAGCCAATGGCGATGTGCTGCGCCACTAGGCACAACGCCAGTGTGACAATGGTGAAGTACGGTCCGCGCACGCCACCGAAGATCAGGAAATATCCGACGACGAAGGCGACAACGCCGGCCACCCCCATGCCGGCGAGCAGGCCTACCAGCGCGGCGTTCGCCGACGGGACCATGGGACCGATGACGGTCATGGCATAGGCGCCGATGCCGAAGAATGCCGCGTGACCGAAGCTCAGGACGCCGGCCTTGCCCCACATGTAGTCGAGGCTGAGGGCGAACAGCCCGAAGATCATTGCGTCCCGTACCACAGTCAGGCTGTAGGCGTCGGTCCATGCCGGATAGGCCAGCAGAACCGCGAGAAGGGCCGCGGTTACGCCGAGCCACCCCCTGGGCCAGGACGACCTGCGCGAGCGCGCGGACCTGGGAGAGGTCACGACGGAACCAAGCCGCGCGGCCGGAAGCGAACGATGACCACCGCCGTGATCAACACCACCGCCTGGGAGACCGTCACCGGGATCTGATAGTTGAGGACGGTCTCCAGGCCTCCGACCACGGCGCTGCCGGCGGCCACACCGGCGACGCTGCCGGCGCCGCCGACGATCACGACGAAAAACGATGGCGCGAGGTATGCCGCGCCCATGAGGGCGACGACCTTGGTCATGGGAGCGATAAGAACCCCAGCGACCGCGGCCAGCGCGGCGCCCGAGGCGAAGGCGAGTGTGTAGACGCGCCGGGTGTCGATGCCCAGGGCCTCGGCCATGTCGCGGTTCTGGATCACCGCCCTGAGATCGAGACCAAACCGGGTGTAGCGGAACACGGCGATGACACCGCCGACGATCGCCATCGCGAAGGTGATCATCATGAGCCGGTACGCCGGGTATTCCGCGCCGAGGAAGGTGACGGCGCCGCTGATCGGACCGGTCCCGATACGCGGCGCGGCGCCGAAGATCAATTGCAGAGACTGCTGGATGATCAGGCTGACGCCCCAGGTCGCCAGGATGGTCGCCAACGGGCGGGTGTAGAGATGGCGGACGATCGACCGTTCGAGGACGACGCCGGCCGCGGCACCGATCAGGGGCGCAAGGACGAGAGCCAGCCAATAGCTGCCCCCCGCCGTCTGCACCAAGGACAGGGTGAAGGCACCAATCGTCACGAACTCGCCGTGGGCCATGTTGATCACGCCCATCAGGCCGAAGATGATCGCCAGTCCCAATCCCACCAGCATCAGGATGCTGATCAGGGTCAACGCGTTCAGAACCAGGGTGATGACGTCTCCCAAGCGTGCCCCCGCGATGCTCGACCTTCTTGTCCGCGCGCCCCAATCACCTGCGGTGAACCGCAGCCGTGCCCTCGCAGGTCGATCCTACGATCTATGTCGTGTGAGCGTCAACACACCGCACCCGACGACGCCTCTCCCGAGGCGCGTTATGCGGGCGGGCGGGTTCGGAATCCCCGCTGCTCCCACGGGCCGGGGTTGAGAACGACGGCGGGTCCAACGTTCCGGCGCCCCGCTTCGAACCGTCCGCCCAGGAGAAAGGGGCCGGGCCCGACGAACGAGCCGCCCTTGCCCAAGGGCAGGATCAGCGCGGCGCCGGGCGCGAGCCCGAAGACCAGGCGCGTCGATCGGTTGGTCAGGGTCACTCCTTTGGATCCGATCGCGACTTCGACCGCGACGTTCGGGGCGAAGGCGTAGGTCCCCGCGCACGACGCAAGATCGATCCGGGCAGCCGGGGACGACGTCGCTCGCTGCAGATCAGGTACGCTCGCCAGGACGGCGTCCCACATCAACTCCGACGCCACCGTGCCAAGATCGGTGGGTTGCAGGTCGGGGTCGTCGATCTCGGCTGTGGTCACGGCGAACAGGACGTCGCCGTCGTTCGCGGTCGCGAACGGCTGGATGCCGCGCCCCATCGATGCATGCACCTGGACTGCCAAACGCTGCAAGGCGGAGAACGGAAGCCTCTGGTTCGTGACCACTACGCTGATCGTGGTGTTGGCCGGGTTTTTCGGCCGCTCCACGCGCTGGCCCATGATAGTCCCCGGCACCGTGCGCAAGTGATCCGGAACCAGTCGAAGCAGGGCATCGATGCTCGTCTCCGGAACTCCCAGGGGCTGCCCGCCATGCACGACCCGACCGGAGCGGTCGACCACGGCTCCCACGGCATTGACGACGACGAACGTCGCGATCTTTGTCGGTCCGATCTGGCGGAACGCCCCGCCCTGGCCCGAATGCAGCCAAAGCCCGAAGTACGAGCCCTGCATGACGATCCGCCCCGCCCCCTGGGCTCCCAACGGGAACCGCCCGGGCCGAGCGGCGGCAAGCGCTGCGGCTCCCAGCCGCTCATCCGGATGGATCTCGTTCAGGCGCCGGTCGCCGAGATCGTAGACGATGGCGCCGGCGACGTTGGCAAGGTTGCGCCAGTCGCCCGACTTCCGACCGCCGCGCTTCAACTCGGCAGCGACGCCGGCCGACGCGGCGAGCCCGTACCACGACCCGCCGGCAATGGTGACGGCGTCGAGGTTGGGGAAGTCGTACCCCAGCTTGAGCCAGTCGACGTTGTAGGCACCCGGCGCCCCGCCGCGCACGTCCACGGCGCCGACCGCCTTCTCGGGAAAGTAAAACACGGTGACGCCGGTCGGCCCTTCGGCGTACTCGGCGGTTCCTATCCACAGAGATGGAAAGTCGAGATCGAGGTGATGCCCCCGGGTTTCCGTGCGCGGGTCGAGCGTCAGATCCATAGTCATGTAACTCTCTCCGTCCACCTCGTGGGTGACGTCCGTGGCATGCCGCCCGGGACGTCACCTACGTCCCGACCGTCATCCGGTCGAGACGGCCGTTCCCGAGCGAGAATGGCGCGAACGCGCCGGTGGATCAACGGGCAACGGGACAAGCCTGCCGGGCGAAGCTCGCGGTGTCGGACTCTCATGACCCGAGCGGCCGCGTCTCCTGGGGAAAGCCCCGTAGTGGGCGCAAGTCGCGGCCGCCGCGCGTGTCGACCACCGTGGCAACCGCGACACCGGTTCGCGTCGGCCTCGCCCGGAGGTGCGGCGACGAAGGCGCGGGCGAGCCCGTCCGCGCCGAGGTTCGCCGCATCGGCGTTGACCGACGGATCCTGGGAGATGCCGACGCTCGCCGTGGCCAGCGCCCTCTTCAACGCGCCGCCGTCGTCGCCGGCCGCGCCGGCCGCGAGGGCGTCGGCGACGGAGCGGAGTCGGGCGACGGGGTTGGGCATGGCCGGCTACTTTGGACCCATGTCGTGCCGACGCGGGCTGAAGCGCGATTCGGTTTCGACGTGCTCGCCATGAATTCCAATGCGTGCCCGCGATGCCGGCGTGAGGCCAAACTCGGAGCCGATCTTGGTCACCTGTTCCATGGCCTTGTTGGCGATCGCCAGGTGCGGATTCGCCATAGGCAAACCCGTGCGCGGCGCCTCGACGATGGTGCCGTACGCCGCGACGTGCCGCTCGGCCTCGACCCAGCGCGACCATGCGACGCAGTAGGCCGCCAGCAGCGCGCGATCGTCCCGCGTCAGCAGGCCCGAACCGGCGGGATCGGGAGCCCACCCTCCCAACATTCAAGGATCGCCTACCATGCGTAGAGCGGGTTACCGGTGCCAACGTATTCGCGGCGCCACATTCTCAACCCCTGGCGCGAACGTGCGGCCCGTTGCTTCGCGTCGAGGTCCGGTACTGCACTTCACGGGGCGCCCGACGGTTCGCCTTGTACCAGACGAGGTACTCCGCCATCGCCTGGCCGACGGTGAAGGCACCGGGGGTCGCGTCGCCGTCGGCGTCGCGGGCACTGGGCACCGGCCCTTCGATCGTTCAGCTATTGCCCTCCGCGCGACGCCAGCGGGCGAGGACGTTGGCGGCGAGGGTCGTGTGGTCGTCGGTGCTGATGGTCGCGCGCAGGGCGTTGGCGAGGCCGTATCCCGCCATGCCACGCATCACGATGCCCTCGGATCTGAGTACGCGGTCGGCGCGGGCGACGGCGCTCGCGTCCGCGAAGCGGATGAGCACGAAGTTCGTGTGGCTTTCGCTGACGTCGAGGCCCAGCGCGTGTAGGCTCTGGGTGAAGCGTGCGCGCCGGGCGACCGTCTCGGCGACGACGGCATGCATGTGGGCCCGATCATTCGCCGCCGCGACGGCGGCGGCCTGGCTCGCGGCACTGATGTTGTTGGGCTCGAGGAGCTTGCGGACTTCCCCACCGATCGCCGGCGGAAAGAGGCCCCAGCCCACACGCATGCCGGCGAGGCAATAGGCCTTCGAGAAGGTGCGCAGCACCACGGTGTCGCCGCGCCCGACCAGATCGAAGGTTGCCTCACCCGGAGCGTCGGCGAATTCCCCGTAGGCCTCGTCGAGCAGTAGAATGACGTTTCTCGGCAATCCCTCTCGGAGCCGAACCACGTCGCGGCGCCCGATGCGCGTGCCCGTGGGATTTCCTGGATTGGCGACGCAGACGATGCGGGTGCGCGGCGTCACGGCCCCCAGAAGCGCATCGACCGAGACGGTCAGGTCGCTCTCGTTCGCGGCGACGTAGTCGGCGCCCGCCGCCAGCGTCGCGGTGCGGAAGAAGGCGTAGGAGAACGCGCTCGCCAGCACCTGATCGCCCGGACCCGCGAAGGCACGGACAAGCGCACCGATCAGCTCCATGGACCCCGCGCCGCACAGGATCGACCCCGCGGGAACGCGATAGACCCGGGCGATCGCCGCGACGAGTTCGGTCCAATCCGGATCGGGATAAAGGTGGGCGTCCGCCATGGCCGCCTGCGCTGCTCCGATCGCCGCGGGGCTCGGCGGGAACGCACTTTCATTCTGGGAAAGCGAGATCAACGGCACGCCCGAATCGACCGTCAGATCCGCCAAGGCATACGCCGCCATGGCGGCGACGTGGGAGCAGGGCCAGATCATGCGCGCGTCCGCGGGCGAAAGCGCGCCTTGGGCAGCAGGCGCGTTCGGCCATGGTACGATAATCTCGTCACTCTTCGTCCTGCCGTGTTCCAGAACAAACCCTTGCGCATGATCCCTTCCGCGCCGCAAATCACCTGCACGCGAGCGAATCACGCTTCGTTAGTTGGGTGCAGACACTAGCACCGGATCGGCGGCAGGGGGAGGTGGCGTGGGCGAGGCGTGGGGACGATTCCATCGGGACAAGGCGGCCATGGCGGGTATGGTCGTGATCGGGACCGTGATCATCGTCGCCCTGTTCGCCCCGTGGGTCGCGCCGTTCGACCCCGATGCGCAGTTCTTCGACGGTCTGACCCTGGACGGCGCGCCGAAGCCACCGGACTCGACCTATCCCCTTGGCACCGATCTGCTCGGGCGCGACCTGCTGTCGCGCCTGCTGTTCGGCGCCCGGGCGTCGCTGATCATCGGGGTGGTCGCCAACGTCGCGGCCGTGACCATCGGTGCCGCCCTGGGCGCCACCGCGGGCTACCTCGGCGGGCGCATCGGCAACGCCATGATGCGGTTCACCGACCTGATGATGGCGTTCCCCGCCCTACTTCTGGCGATCGCGCTGGCAGCCATCCTGGAGCCGTCGCTGTGGATCGTGGCCCTGGTCATCGCCCTGGTGAACTGGGTGCAGATCGCCCGGGTCGTCTATACCCAAACCCGGGCCCTGGCCGAGCGGGAGTTCATCGAGGCGGCGCGCAGCCTCGGCGCCGGGACCGGCCGGATCCTGCTTCGCCACATCCTGCCGCACCTGGTGCCCACGCTGCTGGTTTGGGGGACTCTGGGCATTGCGACGACCGTGCTGTTGGAGGCGGCCCTGTCGTTCCTGGGTGTCGGGGTCCAGCCGCCGACACCGTCCTGGGGCGGCATCATCTTCGAGAGCCAGTCGTACTTCCTGAATGCCCCATGGCTGGTGTTCTTCCCCGGCGCGGCGATCCTCGGGCTTGCCCTGGCGTTCAACCTGGTCGGCGACGCCCTGCACGATGCCCTCGATCCGACCCAGCGGGGGCGCGACTGATGTTGCGCTTCCTGATGCGTCGCATCGGCCAGGCGCTGGTGACCCTGGTGGGAGTCACGCTGATCACCTTCGCCCTGGCGTTCCTGCTGCCGGCCGATCCGGTGCGCATGATCGCGGGACGCGCGGCAACCGTGGAAACCGTGGCATCCATTCGCCACCAGCTCGGGCTCGACCTGCCCGTGCCGGTGCAGTATGCGCGCTACCTCGGGCGCCTGGTGCAGGGGGATCTGGGGCGGTCGTATGCGCAGAAGACCCAGGTCAGCACCCTGATCGTCGGCCGATTGCCGGCGACGCTGCTGTTGATGGCCGGGGCGATCGCGTGCGAGCTGCTGATCGGGCTGCCCGCCGGCATCTTCGCGGCGACCCGGCGCGGACGCCTGGGCGATCGGGTCGCGATGATCGCGGCTTTCGCGGGTGTTTCGGCGCCGCAGTTCGTCGTCGGCCTCGTGCTGATCTATGTCTTCGCCTACCTGCTGGGGTGGTTCCCGCTGAGCGGCTACGGCACTTTCGCGCACCTGGTGCTGCCGGCCCTCACTCTCGGGATCGCGGGCGGTGGGTTCTATGCCCGGATGATGCGCTCCAGCATGGTCGCCGTGCTCCGCCAGGATTATGTGCGGACCGCACGGGCCAAGGGGCTGGGCGAACGTCGGGTCGTTCTGGTTCACGCGCTGCGCAACGCCCTGGCGCCGATCGTCGCCATGCTCGGGCTGGACATCGGCATCTTCATGGGCGGCGCAGTCGTGGTGGAATCGGTCTACGGCTGGCCCGGAATCGGGCAGCTTGCGTGGCAGGCGATCCAGCGGGTGGACATACCGATCATCATGGGCGTGACGCTGGTCGCGGCGGTGGCGATCGTGTTCGGCAACCTGCTGGCCGACATCGCGGCGACCTTCGTTGACCCCCGGGTACGGCTCAACTAATGTTCCGCGCCAAGAAGCGCCAGTCCTGGCGCTACGATAAAGGGGAGGATGCTTCCATGAACCGTCTCTTCGCCGCGGCCATCGGTGTCGCGGCCACCGTGGGTATGATGTTCGGACCCGCCAGCGCCGACGCGCCGAAACCCGGCGGGTCGATCGTCGTCACCTTTCAATCGGATATGGCCACCCTGGATCCGATGGTCGGTTACGACTGGTCCAACTGGGGTCTCATCAAGGTGCTGTTCGACCAATTGATGGACTACGTGCCCGGCACCGGCGAGTTGACCACGGATCTGGCCGAGTCGTTCGAGGTCAGCCCCGATGGGCTCGTGTACACCTTCAAGCTGCGCCAGGGCGTGAAGTTCCACAACGGCCGCGAGATGGCCGCCGCCGACATGAAGTACAGCCTGGATCGCATGGCGAACCCGGCGACCCAGTGCCCCGGCGCCAGCTACTACGACGCCATCGTCGGTTTCGCCGACGCGATGGCCGGCACGGCACCCGGACTGGCCGGTGTCACGGCCGTGGACGATTACACCCTCAAGATCGAGCTGAGCCGGCCCGACGCAGCGTTCCTCCATAAGCTGGCCCTGAACTTCACCTCGGCCGTGCCGCAGGAGGAAGTCGAGAAGTACGGTCCCGACTTCGGCCACAACCCCGTGGGTACCGGAGCGTTCAAGATGACCGAGTGGATTCCCGGTCAGCGCATCGTCTTCGAACGCAATCCGGACTACTACATCGCCGGCCGCCCGCTGTTGGACCAGGTGGTGTTCGAGGTGGGTCAGGACCCGTCGGTCGCCATGCTGCGGCTGGAGCGTGGCGAGGTCGACTACGTGGCCGACGGCGTGCCGCCGGCCCGCTTCGTCGAAGTCCGCGACAACCCGGACAACAAGGACAAGCTGATCGAAGGTCCGCAGATGCAGACCGGCTACGTGACGCTGAACACCCGGGTGGCGCCGTTCGACGACGTGCGCGTGCGCAAGGCCGTCAACATGGCGATCGACAAGGACCGCATCATCAAACTGATCAACGGCCGCGCCGAACCGGCCAATCAGCCCCTTCCCCCCGCCATGCCCGGGCATGACAACGACTACGCGGGCTACCCCTACGACCCCGACGGGGCCAAGGCCCTGTTGGCCGAGGCCGGCTATCCAGACGGGTTCGACA
>SHVY01000011.1 GCA_009694045.1 Alphaproteobacteria bacterium
ATCCTGGAGATGAACGGCGACAGCTATCGGCTCAAGCAGAGCAAGCGCCGACAGCGTGGTGCCAAAGCCGCAAACCTGCCCAACCAACCCACCCGAGCCATGACCCAGAACGCAGGCAGCCCCCCCGCGGGGCGCCTCCATGCCATCAGACGTGACGCACTTTATACTCCAGCACGCCGATGCATTTTTACTCCGGCGTTGACACCTCAGCCGGCAGCATCAGGGTGATGGCCTCGCCCATCCACATGCCGATCGCCTTGAGTTCGCGCACCACGTTGGTGTGGTCGAGGGTCCGCCCGGCGTTCTCGCCCGCCGTCACGTCGGACGAGTCGGCCTTGTCGTAGCGCACGAACCACACCGTGGCCTTGACGTTCTGGTCACCGTCGGGGATGCGACTTTCCAAGTCGCCAGATGGGGTCCAAGCCAGGTCGATGGCGAGGGATTTGGCCTCATCCCGTACCGTCGTGATCAGGCGTTCGAGCTTGTCCCGATCGCTGCCCACGGCATGGTAGACGCCACCGATGACCGCCTGAGGCGTGTAGACCATCGGCGAGGCCAGGATCTTGGCATAGCGTCGCTGGCGATGGGTGAACTCGGGGCTGGCGAACCGGTCGGTCCAACCCAGGTAATCCCAGTAGTCGACGTGAAACGCCAAGGCGAGCACGTCGGACCGCTGGGCGAGTTCGCCCAGAAATTCATCGGCCGGCGGGCAGGAGCTGCAGCCTTCGGACGTGAACAACTCGACGACCACGGGCGCCGGGCTTTGAGCCGCGGCCGGCCCAAGGGCGATCAGGGCTGCCAGGCCGAGTGCAAGGGCAACACGCTGCATGCTGGAAACCTAGGCGCGACGGGGCCCCCGAGCGAATCACAAAGGGGTGACTCGCCCCGGAGCCCCACGTGAACGAGCCTCAAGCGGCGGCAACGGTCCGCAGCACATAGTGCAGGATGCCGCCGTGGCGGTAGTACTCGAGCTCGTCGGCGGTATCGACGCGGCAGCGCACCAGGATCGTTTCGCTGCGACCGTCCGCCCGGGTGATGGTGAGGGGCAGTTCGCTCCGGGGCTTGATGCCCGAGGCGAGGCCGCCGATCGAGATCGTCTCGCTGCCGTCGAGCTTGAGGGTCAGGCGCGTCGTCCCCTCCTTGAACTGCAACGGCATCACCCCCATGCCCACCAGGTTGGAGCGGTGGATGCGCTCGAAGCTCTCGGCGACCACCGCGCGAACACCCAGAAGCACGGTGCCCTTCGCCGCCCAGTCGCGCGACGACCCGGTGCCGTATTCCTTGCCGGCGACCACCACGAGGGGCTTGTTCTCGGCCTTGTAGCGCATCGCCGCGTCGTAGATCGACATGACCTCGCCGGACGGGACGTGACGGGTGACCCCGCCCTCGGTGCCTGGCGCCATCTCGTTGCGGATGCGGATGTTGGCGAAGGTGCCGCGCATCATGATCTCGTGGTTGCCGCGCCGGGCACCGTACGAATTGAAATCGGCCGCGCCGACCCCGTGTTTGATCAGATAACCGCCGGCCGGGCCGTCCTTCTTGATCGCGCCCGCCGGCGAGATGTGGTCGGTGGTGATCGAATCGCCGAGGATCGCGAGGAGCCGGGCGCCCTTGATGTCGGCGATCGGCTTGGTGCTCTTGGTCATGCCTTCGAAGTACGGCGGGTTCTTCACGTAGGTCGAGGCATCGTCCCAGCCGTAGGTGAGGCCGGTCGCCACCTTGATTTTGCGCCAAGCGGGATCACCGGCGAACACGTCGGCGTAGCGGCTCTTGAACATGGCGGGCTTCAGGGCCTTGCGCATGGTGTCGGCGATTTCCTTGTTCGACGGCCAGATGTCGGCGAGCTTGACCGGCTTGCCCTTCTTGTCGTGGCCGATCGGTTCGGTCGTGAGATTGATCCGCATCGAGCCGGCCAGGGCATAGGCGACCACCAGCGGTGGCGATGCCAGGTAGTTGGCCCGCGTCTGCGGGTTCACCCGACCCTCGAAATTGCGGTTGCCCGACAGCACGGAGCAGACCAGGAGGTTGCCCTCGCTGACCGCGTGGGAGACGGACTCGGGCAGGGGGCCGGAGTTCCCGATGCACGTGGTGCAGCCGTAGCCCACGAGGTTGAACCCGAGCTTGTTGAGCGGGGCCTGCAACCCGGACTTGTCCAGGTAGTCGGTCACCACCTGGGAGCCGGGGGCGAGCGAGGTCTTGACCCAGGGCTTGACCTTGAGGCCGCGGGCGACGGCGTTGCGCGCCACCAGCCCGGCCGCGATCATCACCGCCGGGTTCGAGGTGTTGGTGCAGCTCGTGATTGCCGCGATCACCACGTCGCCGTTGCCGACGGTGAAGTGATCGGCGGCAACACGCGTGCCGGAGTCGGCCCCGGGCGTCGCCTTCATCAGGGCATCGAACTCCGGCGCCGCCCTGGTGAGCGGGACCCGGTCCTGCGGCCGTTTCGGGCCGGCGAGGCTAGGCTCGACGCTGCCGAGGTCAATCTCCATGGAGTCGGTGAAGATCGGGTCCGGGGTCTTCGCCGTTCGCCACATACCTTGGGCCTTAGCGTAGGTCTCGACCAGGGCGCACTGGGCCGCGCTGCGGCCGCTGAACTTAAGGAAGGCGACGGTCTCGGCGTCGATCGGGAAGAACCCGCACGTGGCGCCGTACTCGGGCGCCATGTTGGCCACCGTGGCACGGTCGGCGAGGGCGAGCTGGTCAAGCCCCGGCCCGTAGAACTCCACGAACTTGCCGACCACGCCCTTCTTGCGCAGCATCTGGGTGACGGTCAGGACCAGGTCGGTCGCCGTGGTCCCCTCGCGCGGCGTGCCGGTCAGCTTGAAGCCGACCACCTCGGGGATTAGCATGGAGACCGGCTGGCCGAGCATCGCCGCCTCGGCCTCGATGCCGCCGACGCCCCAGCCCAGCACCGCCAGGCCGTTGACCATGGTGGTATGGCTGTCGGTGCCGACCAGGGTGTCGGGGTAGGCCAGGGTCGCGCCGTCGTCGTCCTTGGCGGTCCACACCACCTTGGCCAGGTACTCGAGGTTCACCTGGTGGCAGATGCCGGTGCCGGGGGGCACGACGCGGAAATTGTTGAACGCCTTCTGGCCCCAGCGCAGGAAGGCGTAGCGCTC
The DNA here is from genome assembly GCA_009694045.1 of Alphaproteobacteria bacterium. Lineage (GTDB taxonomy): Bacteria > Pseudomonadota > Alphaproteobacteria > SP197 > SP197 > SHVY01. The sequence continues at coordinate 3,120 of SHVY01000011.1, forward strand.
TCCGTTACGCTCGTACTCCAGATTGACGTTGTGCTTGAAGGCGGCCTTGTCGCCGAAGCGGTCGACCATGACCGAATGGTCGATCACCAGGTCGACGGCGGACAACGGGTTGATCCGCTTGGGATCGCCGCCGAGCTTGGCGGCCGCGTCGCGCATGGCCGCAAGGTCGACCACGGCGGGAACGCCGGTGAAGTCCTGCATCAGGACCCGCGCCGGGCGGTAGGCGATCTCGCGGTCAGACCGCCGGTCCTTGAGCCACTGGGCGACGGCCTTGATGTCGTCCTTGGACACGGTGCGCCCATCCTCGTGGCGCAACAGGTTCTCCAACAGGACCTTGAGCGAGTAGGGCAGCCGGGAGACATCGCCAAGGCCGGCCTTCGCAGCCGCCTTCAGGCTGAAGATGCGATAGGACTTGGTCCCTACCTTGAGTGATTTCTGCGCCTTGAAGCTGTTCGCACGGTTCGCCGTCACGGCCATCCCCCCCCCCTCCATCACATGTCGGGGCGCACCGCCCGCCTCGGGCCGTCGCGCCGCCATCGGAGGCAGATTATAACACGTCCGGGCGGCAAGGGGACGAGAGGCGTGTGGGGTTACATCCTCTTCGGGATGTAGCGCGCGACGGCGGCCATGGCGGCCATGCCGAGGCCGGCGGCGACGAACACGAAGGGCAGGGGCAGGACCCGGAGCAGGAGGGCGAAGACGCCCGGCGGCATGAGCTGGGCGGTGTCGCGGTACATGCTGAAGGCGGCGGTCATCTCGGGCCGCTCGAGGGGGCGGACGGCGCGGTAGAAGTGGGTATTGCCGGCGCCGTCGATCGCCGAGGTCGCCGTCGCGGCCAAAAGGAAGCAGCCGAACCCGAGCCACGGCTCTCCGGCCACGGTCGCGACCACGACGGTGAGCGCGCCGGAGAGGAGATAAGCGGTGGCCAGAAAGCGCCGCAGCCCGAAGCGACGGGCGAGCCAGCCCCAGATGGGGGCGAGGAAGATCGCGGCGCTGCCGAGCGAGACCAAGGCACCGCCCATCTCCTCGCCGAGCCCGGACGTCACGCAATAGATCGGCGCGTAGATGAAGAACATGTACCACCACGCGGCCCGACCGAAGGCCAAGGTCCAGGCCAGGCGCAGCCGCGGTTGCCGCCAGAAGCGGGGCAGGAACCGAATTGGGTTGGACGGCGGCGGGCGGCTTTGGCCCCCGGTGGGGCGGGCGGCGATGCGCAGTCTCCAGAAGCATACGAGCATGACCACGGCGATCGCGATCGACGCGACGAACGGGGTCCAGGCGGCGACCCGGGTCTGCAGCACGACGCCGAGCCAGGGGCCGAGGGTCCAGGGCCCGGCGGTGATGAAGCTGCGCAGCGGTTCGAAGCGGATCAGATCGCGCCGCGGAACATGGTCCATGATGTAGAGGTTGAGCGGCAGCTCCATGGCGATGACGCCGTAGAGTTGCAGCATCATGCCGACGAAGAAGGTCTCGACGGTGCCGATGGCGAACAGGGTCGATGCGCCGATCAGGCACAGCACGCCCAGAGTGAAGGTCCAGCGGCGGCGCAGGCGACCCACCAGCCAGGGAGCCGTCAGGCTGCCGGCAAGGCCGAACAGGCTGACGACGAAGTAGAACTCGCTCACCACCTGGGCGTCGCCGAACACCCGGTGCGCGGTGAGTGGCAGGACGGTGATCAGGAGCCCGCGCGCCAGCGCCGTGAAACCCCACAAGACCGCGAAGCTGGCAGGCCGTGGCACGCGGATCGAGGCGATGAGGCTGCCGAGTGGGGGCACGCGGCCCATAGATCACGGCATGAACATTCACGGCAAGCGGTGGCATTCGCGGCCGCTTGCCGGCACAATGCGCGCTCCATGACGGTTAGCTCCATCGACTCGGTCCTGTTCGATCTGGGCGGGGTTCTGGTGAACTGGAACCCGCGCCACCTCTATCGCAAGCTGTTCGCGAACGAAGCGGCGGTGGAACGTTTCCTGGCCGAGGTCATGACCTCGACCTGGGTCGTCGCCATGGACGCGGGCGAGCCGATGGCGCAGGCGGTGGCCCGGCTCGTGGCGGCGCATCCGGCCTTCGCGACGGAGATCAGGGCCTACCTCGACCGCTGGCCGGAGATGTACGACGGCGCGCTCGACGGTACGGTGGCGCTGCTCGCCCGGCTGCGGGAGCGCGGCGTTCCGCTCTGGGGGCTCACCAACTGGTCGCACGAGACCTTTCCCGTGATGCGGCCCCACTATCCGTTTCTCGATTGGTTCCGGGGCATCGTCGTGTCCGGCGAGGAAAGGCTGGTGAAACCCGATCCGGCAATTTTCCGCCTGACCGCCGAGAGGTTCGCGCTGGCGCCACCACGGACGTTGTACATCGACGACTCGGCGCGCAACGCCGCGGCGGCGGCCGATTTCGGCTTCCGCGCCCACCACTTCCGCTCCGCCCCCCTGCTCGCGGCGGAGCTCGAGGCCTTGGGCTTGGTGTGAGCGAACTCGTGGTCGAAGGACTGGCCTGCGTGCGGAGCGAGCGCGAGCTGTTTCGCGATCTTTCGTTCAGGCTTGGATCCGGGGCGGCGTTGGTCCTCCGGGGACCGAACGGCGCGGGCAAGTCGAGCCTGTTGCGGGTGCTGGCCGGGCTCTTGCCGGCGGCGGGCGGCCGCGTGCTGTGGGACGGGGTCGATACCACCGACCGGCCGGGGACGTTCCATCGCGCGCTCTGCTACGTCGGCCACCAGGACGCCCTTAAGCCGACTATGACCGTCGCCGAGAACCTCGGGTTCTGGGCCGGTCTCGGCGGCGGGGGCGAGGTCGCGCCGGCCCTGCGAGCGCTGGGGCTCGCCGCGTTGGCGAGCCTGCCGACCGGGATCCTGTCGGCCGGGCAGCGGCGGCGGCTTAACCTCGCGCGGCTGGTCGCGGCGCCGTCCCGTCTTTGGCTCCTCGACGAGCCGACCGTGACCCTCGATTCGGGCGCTTTGGACCGGTTGACCGATCTCGTGCGGCGCCACCGGGACGGCGGTGGGATCGTGGTCGCGGCGACCCACGCGGACTGGAACATCGGCGCCTGCGACCGGCTCGACCTCGGGGCCGGCCCGTGACGGGCGCGTTCCTCGCCATCGTCGGCCGCGACCTGCGACTCGCCTTTCGCCGGGGCGGAGACACGGGGAGCGTGGTGGCGTTCTTCGTCATCACCGTCACCCTGTTCCCGTTCGGGGTTGGGCCCGAGCCCAACCTGATCGCCCGCATCGCGCCCGGAGTCCTGTGGGTCGCCGCCCTTCTGGCCGCGACCCTTTCGCTCGACCGGCTGTTCCGCGCCGACCACGAGGATGGGTCCCTCGATCTGTTGGCGCTGTCGCCATTGCCGCTTGAGGTCCTGGTCCTGGCCAAGACTCTGGCCCATTGGCTGGCGACCGGCGTGCCGCTGCTGGTTGCGACACCGCTGCTCGCCTTGCTCCTCAACCTGCCCCTGCAGGGCTGGGGGGTGTTGCTGGCGGCGCTCGCGCTCGGCACACCCAGCCTCAGCCTGCTTGGCGCGATCGGCGCGGCCCTGACCCTCGGGGTCCGGCGCGGCGGCGTGCTCGTGGCCTTGCTGGTCTTGCCGCTGGCGGTCCCCGTCCTTATCTTCGGCGTCGCGGCGGTCGATGCCGCGCTGATGGGTCTGCCGGCGACCACACCGCTCATGGCGCTGGGCGGTCTGCTGTTGGCGGCCCTGGTGTTGGCGCCCTGGGCCGCGGCGGCGGGCGTCAGGCTGTCCTTGGAGTCGTGAGACCGGCATGAGTTGGTGGCACCGTCTGGCGAGCCCGACCCGCTTCATGAGCTATTCCGCGTGGGTGCTGCCGATCGCCGGCTGGCTGGCCGCGGGCTGCATCGGCGTCGGGCTCGCGCTCGGCCTGTTCGCCTCGCCGGCCGACTACCAGCAGGGCGAGACCGTCCGCATCATGTACGTCCACGTGCCAGCGGCGTGGATGGCGCTCTTTTGCTACAGCGCCATGGCGGCTTCGAGCGCCGGCTACCTCATCTGGAAGCAGCCGCTCGCCGAGTTGGCGACGCGGGCGACGGCGCCGGTCGGTGCCTGCTTCACGGCCATCGCCCTGGTCAGCGGCTCGCTGTGGGGCCAGCCGATGTGGGGCACCTGGTGGGTGTGGGACGCGCGGCTGACCTCGGCCCTCGTGCTGTTCTTCCTGTACCTCGGCTACATGGCCCTGGCCGAGGCGTTCGACGATCCGACGCGGGGCGGAAAAGCGGCCTCGATCCTCGCCCTCGTCGGTTTCGTCAACGTCCCGATCGTCAAGTTCTCGGTGGACTGGTGGAACACCCTGCACCAGCCGGCGTCGGTGGTGAAGCTCGACGGGCCCGCGATCGACCCGGCGATGCTGGTACCGTTGTTGTTGATGGCGGCGGGGTTCACGTTCTATGCCGTCGCCGTGGTGATCCTTCGACTGCGGGCCATGGTGCTCGAACGCAAGATCCAAGCCCTGCAACGGCAACTGGCCGAGGCGCGATGACGGACGGTTTCTTCGCCATGGGCGGCTATGCCGCCTACGTATGGCCGGCGTTCGGCGTGACGGCCGTCGTCCTGGCTGCCCTCTTGTTGACGAGTCGACGTCGGCTCAAGGCGAGCGAGGCCCTGCTGCGCGACCTAGAATCGGCGCGGCCGCGGCGGCGCGAGGTCAACCCATGAAGCGCAAGCACCGCCGGTTCCTGGCGCTCCTCGGCAGCATGACGCTGCTCGGTCTCGCGGCGGCCCTCATTCTCGGGGCCTTCGAGGACAACCTTCTGTTCTTCTATACGCCGACCCAGCTCGCCGAGAAGGGGCCGCCCGGCGCCCGTTTCCGCCTTGGTGGCCTGGTCGAGGAGGGCAGCGTCGCCAAGGACGCGAACGGCCTGACGGTGCGCTTCCGCGTCACCGACCTGACCAACGTGGTACCGGTGGTCTACACTGGAGTCTTGCCCGATCTGTTCCGCGAGGGCCAGGGGGTCGTCGTCGAGGGCGAGATCGATGGTGCCGGCCTCTTCGCTGCGGCCGCGGTCCTGGCGAAGCACGACGAAAACTACATGCCGAAGGACGTGGCCGAGGCGCTCAAGGCCTCCGGAGAATGGCGTGGGGAGGAGGCTGAATGATCGCGGAACTGGGCCATTTCTCTCTCGTGCTCGCCCTCCTGACGGCGATCGTTCAGGCCACGGTGCCGCTGTGGGGTGCTTGGCGCGGCGATGCGGGCCTGATCGGGATCGCGCCGTTCGCGGCGGCGGCGCAGTTCCTGTTCGTCGCGCTCGCGTTCTTCGCCCTGATGCACGCCTACGTCGTCTCCGACTTCAGCGTCGTCAACGTGTTCGAGAACTCCCATTCCCTGAAACCGATACTCTACAAGCTCTCGGGCCTGTGGGGAAACCACGAGGGCTCGCTCATCCTGTGGGTGCTGATCCTCACGCTGTTCGGGCTCGCGGTGGCGTTCGGCGGCGGCAACCTGCCCCCCGCCTTCCGGGCGCGGGCGTTGGCGGTCCAGGGGATGATCAGCGTCGGCTTCCTGGCATTCTCCCTCGCCACCTCGAACCCGTTCCTGCGCCTGGACCCGGCACCCCTGGAGGGGCGGGACCTCAACCCGCTGCTGCAGGACCCCGGCCTCGCCTTCCATCCCCCCGCGCTGTACCTCGGCTACGTCGGCTTTTCGATGGCGTTTTCCTTCGCGATCGCCGCCCTGATCGAGGGCAGGGTGGACGCGGCCTGGGCCCGCTGGGTGCGGCCCTGGACTCTCGCCGCCTGGTGTGCGCTTACCCTCGGCATCGCCATGGGAAGCTGGTGGGCGTACTACGAGCTCGGCTGGGGCGGCTGGTGGTTCTGGGACCCGGTGGAGAACGCCTCGTTCATGCCCTGGCTCGCGGGCACGGCGCTGCTGCATTCGGCGATCGTCGTCGAGAAGCGCAGCGCGCTCAAGAGTTGGACCATCCTCCTCGCCATCATCACCTTCGCGCTCAGCCTGATGGGCACGTTCCTCGTGCGCTCGGGCGTGCTCACCTCGGTGCACGCCTTTGCCACGGATCCGGCGCGGGGCGTGTTCATCCTCGGTCTCCTGGTGGTGGCCATCGGCGGCAGCCTGCTGCTCTACGGCGTCCGCGCGCCTGCCCTGAAGGCCGAGGGGCTGTTCGCCCCGATCAGCCGCGAGGCCGGCATGGTGCTGAACAACCTGCTGCTCGCGACCGCCTGCGGGGGCGTGCTGATCGGCACGCTTTATCCCCTGTTTTTGGACGCCGTGGGCGGCGGCACCGTGTCGGTCGGGCCGCCCTACTTCGAACGGGTGTTCGTGCCGCTGATGGTTCCGCTCCTGCTTGCCATGGCGGCGGCACCGCTCCTGCCGTGGAAGCGGGGCGACCTCAGGGGCCTTGGGCAGCGGCTTGGCGTTGTCGCCGCCGCGGCCCTCGCCCTCGCCCTCTTCACCTGGGCGCGGATGAGCGACGCCTCGCCGCTGCCGGCCTGCGGCGTCGCGCTGGCTGCCTGGGTGTCCGGCAGCGTCCTCCTCGAACTCGGCCAGCGGCTCAAGCTGTTCACCGTTCCCTTCGGCGAATCGCTGTCCCGCGCGCGGCACCTGCCCCGGGCGGCGTGGGGCATGACACTCGCGCATCTGGGCGTGGCCGTGTTCGTCGCCGGGGTGACCGCGTCCACGGCCTGGCGGATCGAGGCGATCCAGCTGATGCGGCCGGGCGACACGGTGACCGTGGCCGGCTACGATTTGACGTTCGAGAGCGAGGGCGAGGTCGCGGGGCCCAACTACATGGCGCGGCGAGGCACCTTCACGGTGCGCCGAAACGGCGACATCGTCACTCTGCTCTATCCGGAGAAGCGCTTCTACCCGAGCCAGCAGACCTCGACCACCGAGGCGGCGATCCACACCACCTGGCTCGCCGACCTTTACGCGGTCCTGGGCGACCCGGCCGAGGGCGGCGCCTGGTCGACCCGGGTTTACTACAACCCCCTGGTCCCGTGGATCTGGCTCGGTTGTCTAGCCATGGTGGCGGGCGGCGCCGTGAGCCTGACGGATCGGCGGCACCGGGTCGGCGCGCCCGTGCGCCGGCGCGCGGCCCAGCCCGCGGCCGCGGAGTAAGGGGCATGCGGGGTCTCGCCCTCGCCCTGTTCGTTCTCGCGGCCCTTCCCGCCCTGGCGGTCGAACCGGGAGAGATGCTGGCCGATCCGGCGTTGGAGGCGCGGGCGCGGGCGATCTCCCAGGACCTGCGCTGTCTGGTATGCCAAAACCAGTCGATCGACGATTCCGGCGCCGATCTGGCCCATGATCTGCGCGTCCTGGTGCGTGAGCGCCTGGCCGCCGGCGACAGCGACGCCGAGGTGCTCGCCTACGTCGTCGCCCGCTATGGCGACTACGTCCTGCTCGATCCGCCGTTCCAGGCGTCGACCTGGGCCCTGTGGCTGGGCCCCTTCGGGTTGCTTGGGGTCGCGGGGTTTGGGGTCGCCCACTACGTCCGCCGCCAAGCGCGACGACCCGATCCAGCGCCGGCACCCTTGTCCGCGGCCGAGACCGAACGCCTGCGGCGGGTGTTGAACGGGCCCGAGTCCGCATGATCCCGTTCCTCGCCTTCGGCGGCCTGACGGTGCTGGCGATCGCGCTCCTCGTCCTGCCGCTGCTGCGCACGCCGCGGGCGATGGCGGCCCGCGCCGCCTACGATCTGGAGGTCTATCGCGACCAGCTCCGGGAACTGGAGCAGGATCTGACGCGCGGGTTGATCACGCCGGCCCAGCGCGATGCCGCCAGGCGCGAGGTCGAACGCCGCATCCTCGCGCTCGATCTTGGGCCCATGGCCTGGGTGGAGGGCAGGAGCCAGACGGCGCGGCTCGGCGTGGCGGCGGCGATCGTGATCGGCCTGCCGCTCGCCGCCGGGGCGATCTACCTGGGCCTTGGTTCGCCGGCGATCCCCGACCAGCCGCTGGCCGCCCGCGAGCGGCCCGCAGCAGAAGCCGGCGATATAGCGACCCTGGTCGATGGTCTGGCGGAGCGGCTCAAGGCCGATCCGAACGACGTCGAAGGCTGGACCCTGCTCGCCCGCTCCTATTCGTCGCTTGGCCGCCATGACGAAGCGGTCGAGGCCTTGCGCACGGTCGCGCGGTTGCGGAACGACGATCCGAGCGCCGTCGCCATGCTGGCCGAGCACATGGTGTTCGCCGCCGAGGGGATGGTGACGCCCGAAGCCGCGGGCCTGTTCGCGCGGGTGCGGGCGGTGGTGCCCGGCGATCCGGCGGCGGCGTTCTACCTCGGTCTTGCCCGCGAGCAATCCGGCGACGCGGCGGGCGCCCTCGCGCTCTGGGTGGAGCTGGGTCGAGTCTCGGCGGCGGACGCGCCCTGGCTCGCGAACCTCAGGGATCAGATCGTCCGCGCGGCGGAGATGCTGGGCGAGGACCCGGCGATCCATCTGGCCGGCGTGCCCGAGCCAGCTGCGGTCGAGCCGGGTCCCGACGAGCAAGCCGTGGCCGCCGCCGCCGACATGGCACCGGAGGACCAGCAGGCCATGATCCGCGGCATGGTCGAGGGTTTGGCGGCCCGGCTCGAGGATCAGCCCGACGACCTCGAGGGCTGGACCAAGCTCGGCCGCGCCTACGGCGTCCTCGGCGAGGCGGAACGGTCGCGCGATGCCTACGCGCGTGCGGCGAGGCTCGCCCCCGACGATGCGGCCGTGCTCGCGGCCTACGGCGAGGCGATGGTGGCGGCCGCCTCCGACGGCCCGGTGTCCGATGCGGCGGCGCTCGTCTTTCGCCGCCTGCTGGAGATCGATCGCGCACATCCATCGGCCCTCTGGTACCTCGGCCGGGCCGCCGCCGAGACCGGCCAGGCCGCCGAGGCCAAGGTCCTGTGGCAACGCTTGCGCGACTCGCTCCCCGCTGGGAGCCCCGAGCGGGCCCAGGTGGAAGCGGCGCTGGGGCGAATCTAGTCCGAATGACCGAATCCTACGACATCGTCATCGTCGGCGGCGGGGTGATGGGGTGTTCGGCGGCCTATCACCTGGCGCTGGACGGGCGGGCGGGGCGGATCGCCGTGATCGAGCGCGATCCGACGTATGAATTCGCCTCCACGCCGCGTTCGGCCGGAGGCGTGCGCCAGCAGTTCAGCCTGCCCGAGAACATCCTGATGTCGCGGTTCGGGCTCGGCTTCTACCAGAGCTTCCCCGAACGCATGGAGATCGGTGGCGAGACGGGGCCGGACGTGGGCCTGCGCCAGGGTGGATATCTGTTCCTCAGCACCGAAGCCGGGCGCGCGGCACTCGAGGACTCGCACCGCACCCAGATCGGTTTGGGTGCACCGGTCGAGCTGCTCGATGCGGCGGGATTGAAGGCAAAATACCCCTCGATGGTCCTCGATGGCATCGCGCTCGGCTCCTTCGGGCGCGAGGACGGTTGGATGGACCCGCACACCATCCTCCAGGGGTTCCGGCGCAAGACGCGAAGCCTGGGCGTCACGTTCGTCGCCGACACGGTCACGGACGTCGCCCGTGCCGGGTCCAAGGTCACCGGCGTGGCGGTGGCATCGGGCGCGCACCTCGGCGCCGGGGTGGTCGTGAACACGGCCGGCGCCTGGTCGCGGGAGATCTGCGCCATGGTCGGCATGGCCCTGCCGGTCGAGCCGGTGCGCCGGATGGCCCACTACTTCGAGATCAAGGCGAAGCTGGAGCCGCTGCCGCTCACCATCGACCCGTCGGGCGTCTATTTCCGGCCCGAGGGCGCGGGCTACATCGGCGGATTGTCCAACCCGGACGAGCCTGTGGGCTACAACTTCGAGGTCGATCCCGACTGGTTCGAGACCGCGGTCTGGCCGGGCCTCGCCGTCCGGGTGCCGGCGTTCGAAACCCTGAAGCAGGGCCGCGCCTGGGCCGGGCTGTACGACATCAACCGGCTGGACGAGAACCTGATCATCGGCCCGTGGCGGGGCGAGATCGACAACTTCCACATCGCCTGCGGCTTCTCGGGCCACGGGCTGCAGCAGGCCCCGGCGGTGGGACGGGCACTCAAGGAGCTGATACTCGACGGCGGCTTCCGCACCATCGACCTCGCGCGCCTGACCTATGACCGAGTGCCGGCCGGCCGGGCGATGCGTGAACGCGCCATCGTATGACGGCCGCAGGACAGCGCGGCGTTGGGCTCTGGCTTCTCGCCTGCGCCGGGTTGATCTTCGTCATGATCGTCCTGGGCGGGGTGACCCGGCTGACCGAATCAGGGCTGTCCATCGTCACCTGGCGACCGGTCTCGGGCGTCGTGCCGCCGCTATCGGGCGCCGCGTGGGAGGAGGCGTTCGCCGCGTATCGGGCGTACCCCGAGTTCCAGAAAGTGAACCAGAGCATGACGCTGGAAGAGTTCAGGACGATCTTCTGGTTCGAATATGCGCACCGCCTGCTAGGGCGCGTCATCGGCGTCGCCTTCCTGGCACCCCTGGTCGTGTTCGCCTTGCGGCGGCGCATCGACCGGCGGCTGGCGGGCTGGCTGGCGGCGATCTTCGTGGGCGGGGGGCTTCAGGGTCTGCTTGGCTGGTGGATGGTCGCGAGCGGTCTGGTCGATCGGCCGGACGTGAGCCAGTACCGGCTGACGGCGCATTTGGGAGCGGCGGTCGCGCTCTATGGCCTCATCCTGTGGACCGCCTTCGGGCTGCTGTGGCCGAATGGCCAGGGTCACGGGATCGCGCCGGCCGCCGACCCCTCCCCCTACCCCCTCCCGCAAGGGGAGGGGAAAACCAAAGTGGTACCGAGCGTCCCCCCTCCCCTCGCGGGAGGGGGACAGGGAGAGGGGGGCCAAGGCACGCTGCCGGCGCCGCGACGGCTGGCGCACGGCGTCATCGCTCTCCTCGCCCTGGTAACCCTCACCATTCTGTCGGGGGGCTTCGTCGCCGGGCTGGACGCGGGCCTCGCCTACAACACGTTCCCCCTGATGGGCGGGCGGCTGGTTCCGGCGGATGTCTTGATGCTGGAGCCGATCTGGCGCAACCACTTCGAGAACGTCGCCACGGTCCAATTCCAGCACCGCGTGTTGGCGATCGTCACCGCGCTCGCGGCCCTGGCGCTTTGGCTCAAGGGGCGGCGCCAACCAGCGGGCGTCGCGGCGGCGTTCCATCTGATCCTCGCGGTCGCGCTCATGCAGGTGACCCTCGGGATCGTGACGCTGCTGCTGGCCGTGCCGATTCCGATCGCCGCCATGCACCAGGCCGGCGCCGTGCTGTTGTTCACGGCGACGCTGTGGGCGCGGCATGGCTTGCGGAGGGGGTGGTGGAGCTGAGGGGGATCGAACCCCTGACCTCCTCATTGCGAACGAGGCGCTCTCCCAGCTGAGCTACAGCCCCCCGACGAATCGCCGCGGATAATGTGGTGGCCCGCGAAGGGGTGTCAAGCTTGGGTCCGGGCGGGGGGCCAGTTCGGGGGCTGACCGGTCGCGGGTCATCGGTTAATCTGGCGCCGGCGCGTGGGGTACGGCTGCCTGCGACGTTACTTCATGGGGTATGGTGTCATGGGCGCGATCTTGTGGTTGCTGACGACGCTGATCAAACTGTTCGTCTGGGCACTCGTCATCAGCTTCGCCTTGACCTGGCTGGTGCAGTTCAACATCATCAACGCCCGCAATCCGATCGTGAACCAGGTCGGCAATTTCCTCTTTCGGCTCACGGAACCGGCGTTGCGGCCCTTCCGCCGAATCATTCCCAATCTCAGCGGCGTGGACATCTCGCCGGTGATCCTCATCCTGCTGCTGTTCTTCGTGCAGCGGCTGCTGTTCGACATTTTCATGCCGGCGCACGGCATGTGAGGTCGGGTCGCGCAGGCCCCGTGATCGCGGCGGCCACCGGGGTTCGCCTGGCCGTGCGATTGACGCCCAAGGGCGGGGTGGATCGCATCGACGGGATCGGCCTTGACGCCGCGGGCCGGACCTTCGTACGAGCGCGGGTGGCGGCGCCTCCGGAAGGGGGAAGGGCAAACGCGAGCCTCATTCGCCTCCTGGCCCGGGCTCTCGACCTCGCGCCGTCGCGGCTCGCCATCGCCGGCGGCGAAACGAGCCGCACGAAGCAAATCGCGATCACGGGCGAACCGGCGGCACTCCGCCAACGTCTGCAACAATGGGTGACAACGCTCCATGACCGACCCGAGGATCATTGACGGCAAGGCCTTCGCCGCGGGCGTGCGGGCCCGCGTTGGTCGCCAAGTGGCGGCGCTCAAGGAGAAGCACGGGATCACCCCGGGCCTGACCGTGCTGCTGGTCGGTGAGGACCCGGCGAGCCAGGTCTACGTTCGCAACAAGGGCCGGGCGACCCACGAAGCGGGAATGCGGGGCGAGGAAATCCGGCTGCCCGCGACCGCAAGCCACGGCGAAGTTCTGGCCCGGGTCAAGGCGCTCAATCGCGATCCGGCGGTGCACGGCATCCTCGTGCAGCTTCCCCTCCCCAAGCAGGTGGACGCTTCGGCGATCATCAACGAGATCGAGCCGGCGAAGGACGTCGATGGGTTCCACGTCATCAACGCCGGGCTGCTCGCGACCGGACAGGACGGGTTGGTGTCATGCACGCCGCTTGGTTGCCTGTTCTTGCTCAAGGACCGGCTGGGGGACCTGGCTGGGCTCAACGCCGTCGTGGTCGGGCGCTCGAACATCGTCGGCAAGCCGATGGCGCAGCTCCTGATCAAGGAAAGCTGCACCGTCACGGTCGCCCATTCGCGCACGCGGGACCTGCCGGCCGTCTGCCGCAGGGCCGACATCCTGGTGGCGGCGATCGGCAAGCCGGAAATGATCAAGGGTGACTGGGTGAAGCCGGGCGCCACCGTGATCGACGTCGGCATCAACCGCGTCGAGCGTGACGGCAAGACCCGCCTGGTGGGCGACGTGGATTTCGCGGGCGCATTGGCCCGTGCGGCCGCGATAACCCCAGTGCCGGGGGGCGTCGGTCCCATGACGATCGCCTGCCTCCTGGTCAACACCGTCACCGCCGCCTGCCGCCAGCACGGCGTGCCCGTGCCGCAGGAATGATACCCATGACCGAGTTGATCGTCGCCGTCTCGCTGTTCGTCGTGAGCCACGTCGTGCTTGCGGGTCCCGTGTTCCGCGATGCGATCACCGCGCGGATCGGCGAAGGGCCGTTTCTGGTCGGGTACTCGATCGTGGCGGCGGCCCTGGGTGCCTGGGCCGTGGTCGCCTATGGCCAGGCGGACGCCGTGCTGCTGTGGGGAAGCCCCGATTGGACCCGACCCCTCGCGATCATCATCCTGCCAGTCGCCTTCGTCCTCGTGGCCGCCGGGATCACGACGCCGAACGTGACCGCCTGGAGCGGCGAGAAGGCGGCGACGTGGCCCGATCCCGCGCCTGGAATCATGAAGGTCACCCGGCACCCGATGATGTGGGGTTTCGCCCTGTGGGCGGTGACGCACTTGGCGGCCAACGGCGACGAGGCGTCGCTCGTCTTCTTCGGCAGCATCCTGGTGCTGGCGCTGGGCGGGATGGTGATGATCGACGCCAAGCGGCGACGCAAGCTGGGCGAGGCCTGGTCGCGGGTGGCTGCCGTGACCTCGCTCGTCCCCTTCGCCGCGGCAATTCAGGGCCGCACGCGCATGAATTGGGGCGAGATCGGCTGGTGGCGGGTGGCGCTCGGGCTCGGCGCCTATGCCTTCTTCCTGCTGGCCCACCGCTGGGTGACCGGGGTTTCCATCCTCGCGGGTTGAGGCATCAGGCGGCGCACCAGCCGCCATCCACCGGCATGGTGTGGCCGGTGACGAACGAGGACGCGTCGGAGGCCAGGAACACGGCGGGTCCCGCCAGCTCCTCCGGCAGCCCTTTCCGTTGCAAGGGCGTGCGCTCGCGGACGATACGCATCTCCTGGGGATCGTCGTGGCGAACCTCGGCACCGCGCATGTGATGGGTCATGTAGCCAGGGTTGATGGTGTTCACCCGGACCCCATGCGGCCCCCATTCCGTCGCGAGCTGACGCGCCACCTCGTCGACGCCTGCCTTGGCGGCGCCGTAGGAGGTGAGCCCGGGGAAGGCGAGCCAGCTCGACGTCGACGACACCAGGATGATCGATCCGCCCTTCCCTTGCGCGATCATGCGGCGGCCGGCGATCTGGGCGCAGACGATGACGCTCCTGAGGTTGATGTCCAGCATGCGGTCGAGCTCGTCGTCGGTGATGTCCACCGCCATCTGGGCATCGCCGATCCCGTGGTTGACCAGCATGACGTCGAGCTTGCCGTGGCGACGAACCGCCTCGTCCACCAGGCGCTGGCAATCCTCGCGCCGGGTCGCGTCGAAGGTGACGGCCGCCGCCTCGCCACCGCTCTTGCCGATCCGTGCCGCGGTCTCGTCGACCTCGGGCTTGGTGCGGGCGGCGACGAGAACCTTCGCGCCGGCCTCGGCCAGCCCGATGGCCATGGCGCGCCCCAATCCGCGGCCCGCGCCCGTGACGACGGCGACCTTGCCGGTGAGGTCGAACAGGTTTCTGGTCACGCTGCTGGGTCCCTGGTAGCCGTTCCTCACCCAGGATATACCAGCGATCCGCGGAACCGAGAGCCCGTTGTCGATGCTGTTTCGTCGTTCCCTGACGCGGCCCATCGCGACCGCGCTCACGCGGCAGCCCCATGGTAGAATGCCCGGAAAAACGATGGAGCGTGATGATGACCAGGGAATGGTGCGGCCGAGTCCGGTGCGGTCTTGTGGGCTTTGCCGTCGCGTCGATCGCCATCATGGGATCGCACGACGCCGTCGCTCGCCTCATCACCGTCGGTCCCGCCGGTGAATACGGGACCATCCGCGAGGCCGCCGACGCGGCAAAGGACGGCGATGTCGTGGAGATCGCGGCCGGCACCTACACGGGCGACGTCGCGACCTGGACCGCGAACGATCTGACGATACGGGGCGTTGGCGGACGCCCGGTGCTCGATGCCGCCGGCCAGTCCGTCGGCGGTAAGGCCATCTGGGTCATCACGGGCAACAACGTCCTGGTCGACAACATCGCCTTCATCAACGCCACGGTTTCCGACCAGAACGGGGCGGGAATTCGGTACGAGGGGGGCCTCCTGACGGTTCGCAACAGCGTCTTCAAGGACAACGAGGAAGGGATCCTCACCAACAATGTCGCGAGCATGGTGTTGATCGTCGAATCCTCGGTCTTTCAGGACAACGGGGTCGCCGGTGATGGTGGCGGGAAAGTTCACGGCATCTACGCCGGCAACATCGGCGAGGTCGTGGTCCGAGGTTCCCTCTTCATCGGCACGAAGATCGGGCACCACCTCAAGAGCCGCGCCTTGAAGACCACGGCCCTGTGCAATCGGTTCGAAGACGGGCCCGAGGGCACGGCGAGCTTCGCCATCGACCTGCCCGACGGCGGCGATGCCCTGATCATGGGGAACGTCTTCCACCAGGGCATGCTTGCCGACAATTCCCACACCATCGCCTACGGCAACGAGAGCCTGTCCAACCCCGGCCGCACGCTGATCATCATCTTCAACACGTTCGTCGACGACCTGAACAAGGCCGAGCTCATTCGGGTTCCCGAGGGGGAACCCGTGCGGGTGCATGTCAGCAACAACATCTTCGTCGGCAAGACCCCTTTCATCACGCAAGGCTCGCCGACCGATCCGAACCTGCGCGTCGGTCCCAGCAATGGCCAGGACCAGGGCGTGCTCGACTCCGTCCAGGATCTCTTCGGGTTCGCCGAGAGCGAATCGTTCGCGGTGACGTTGACCGAGGACTACCACCTCGTGGCGGGTTCCAAGGCGATCGATGCCGGCGTCGATAATGTCGCGCTCGACGCCGAGGTCATCGTGCCGCAATGCGAGTACGTGGAACCCGCATCGGAACGGCCGCGGTCCAAGGTCGGCGCGCTGGATGTCGGTGCCTTCGAGTTCGAGGGCCCGTAGCGTTTCAGGCCGAGGATGCGCCGACCGGGAGACTGGCGGCGAGGTTGCCGGCCACGGAGAGGATAACCCGACAGCGCTCGCCGGATAGGTTGCCGATCTGATGGCGCGTTCCAGCCGGAAGGAAGAAGCAGTCGTCGGCGAAGATCTCCTCCCACAGCTCCGCTTCGGGCGCTCGGACGTTCAAGCGGCCGCCCTCGACGTAAAGTGTCGCGTCGTTGCGCCATGCCAGCCAGTCGCTTGACCGGCCGGCGGCGAGTTCGATGGACGCGAGGCTGACGCGCGGAGTGCTGGCGAGAACACGGAGCAGGATCGGAGTCCTGGCCCCGACCAACACGTTGACCGCGCCCCGCTCGTCGATCACATCCATCTCGGCCTTGGCCGTGGCCCGGTGGCGCGGCCAGTCGGCCAGGGCGGCGCGGTCGGCCCCCAGGACCTCCCGCGGGCGGGGATGGTGCATCAGCGCCTTTTGCGAGGCGGGCGGGGCGATCGTCTCCAGCAGCCGAAGCTCAACGTCGGAGAAGTTGTAACCGTAGTGCCACTGGAGCTCGCGCATCAGCACCATCTGGCCCTGGTCCGCGACCCGCACCTCGCCGCTCACGGGGTTCTGCAACGTGTATTGACCGGACAACACGTAGAGGCACTCGTGGGTGTCGTAGAACGGCCGGTAGCGGTCGGACGACGTGAACCCGCCCCCGGGAGGCATGCAGATGGTGGTCAGCACCATCTCCCGGCTCAGTACGTAGAACAGATCGTTGACGTATCCGGATTCGTCGTCGCCCCACAGCACGAGCTGCACATCGCGGCGGCGAATGACCGTTGGGCTGTCGAGGGCCTTCAGGGCGTCGCGGCGGGCCATGGCGGAATCCCTTGAGTGGCCTTGGCTGGTACCACGCCCGACCCTGGAGGTTCAACGGGGTTACCCTATGATCGGGAACGGGAGGACCCGATGGCGGCTGGAAGGGCGTTCGACTTCGTCGTGGTGGGTGGGGGATCGGCCGGGGCGGTGATGGCCGCCCGACTGTCGGCCGATCCGAGCCACCGGGTGCTGCTGCTCGAGGCCGGACCGGCCGATGACAGCTGGACCATCCGCATGCCGGCGGCGATGACCATCAACATCCCACGCGCCACCTACAATTGGCAGTTCTGGACCGAGCCCGAGCCGGCGCTGAACGGCCGGCGCCTGTATCAGCCGAGGGGGCGGGTGCTGGGCGGTTCGTCCTCCCTCAACGGCATGATCTATATCCGCGGCCACGCACTGGACTACGACCGCTGGGCGATGGAGGGTGCGCCGGGCTGGTCTTACGCCGAGGTGTTGCCCTACTTCCGCCGCCTCGAATCCCACGCCTCGCGGCGCGATGCGTACCACGGCGGCACCGGACCCTTGCGCGTCGTCGAGGGTCGCAGTGCGAACCCGCTATACGAGGCGTTCATCGCGGCGGGCGTGCAGGCGGGCTATCCCCGGACCCCGGACGTGAACGGGTTCCAGCAGGAGGGCTTCGGCCGCTTCGACATGAACATCGACCGCGGCGTGCGCGGCAGTTCCTCCTACGCCTACCTGCGACCCCTGCGTGAACGGGCGAACCTGACCGTGATGACCACTGCCCAGGCGACCCGGATCCTGGTCGAGGGGCACCGCGCGGTCGGCGCCGAGTACCTGCGGAACGGGGTGCGGGCCATTGCCCGGGCCGAGCGCGAGGTGATCGTCTGCGGCGGGGCGTTTTCCTCGCCCCACCTGCTGCTGTTGTCGGGGATTGGGCCGGTCGACGAGCTGCGATCGGCCGGGGTCGCGGTCGTCCACGACCTGCCCGGCGTTGGCCTCAACCTGCACGATCACGTGGAGATCCACATCGATCAGGCGTGCCCGCGACCGATCACGCTGTACGGCGCGTTGAAGCCATGGAACCGGACCCGGATCGGGCTGCAATGGCTGCTGAGCCACACCGGCGCGGGGGCCACCAATCACTACGAGGCGGGCGCGTTCGTCCGCTCGGCCGCCGGCGTCCGCCACCCCGACATCCAGTTCCACTTCGTGCCGATCTGCTATTCCAGCCACCATGATCGCCGCGTGGTGGAGCACGGCTACCGGGTCCATGTCGGCCAGATGCGCCCCACCAGCCGTGGGTCGGTGATCCTCGCCTCCAGCGACCCGCTCGCCCACCCCCGCATCCGTATCAACTGCCTGGCGACCGAGCAGGACTGGCGGACCACCCGCGCCTGCCTCGAGATCGGCCGGGACGTCTTCGCCCAGCGGGCCTTGGATCCCTTCCGGGGACCCGAGCGGCAACCCGGCCCCGAGGTGCGGACCGCCGAGCAGAAGGACGCCTACATCCGCGCCACCGCCGTCAGCGCCTGTCACCCCTGCGGGTCTTGCCGCATGGGCGCCGACGCGGACGCGGTGACCGACCCCCAGGCCCGGGTTCGCGGGATCGACGCCTTGCGCGTGGTCGATGCCTCGATCATGCCCTCGGTCGTCAGTGGCAACACCAACGTGCCCGTGATGATGATCGCCGAGAAATGCGCCGCCATGATCCTCGGCGAGGCCCCTCTGCCGCCCGACAATGCCCCGGTTTACGAGGCCCCCGACTGGCGGACACGGCAGCGGTAGGGACCCCAAGTCTTGCGGTTCAACGCGCGAAATGTCAGGTTACATGTAACCAACGAGTTCCTGCGCCATGGCCACGACCAAGGAGAAGGCATCGCGCGACAAGGTCCGTGCCTATCGCGAACGGCTGCGCGCCCAAGGCTTGCGGCCAGTCCAAAGGTGGGTGATCGATACTCGGTCGCCGGAGTTCGCCGCCGAGGCCCACCGCCAGTCTCTCGCGATCGCTCGAAGCAAACATGAGGCCGAGGATCAGGCTTTCATCGACGAGATCTCGGAAGGGGTCATCGATTGAAACGGGGTGAGGTCTGGTCCGTTGCATTGGGCGGCCCCTACACGAGCAAGCCCAGACCCGCGGTCATCGTTCAGGATGACCATTTTGACGCGACCAATTCGATTACGATTTGCGCTCTGACGACGGCTCCGGAGGACGTGCCATTCGCCCGTCCCGTTGTGGAGCCGAACGACACCAATGGGTTGCGGGCCGCGTCCAGCATCATGGTCGATAAAATCACGACCGTGCCGAGATCACGTCTTGGACGGCTTATCGGTCACCTTGGCCGTTCCGACATGGTCCGACTCGATCGCGCCATGATGACCTTTCTCGGGCTCGCGGCGTAGCGGACCCTGCTATCTCCCCCGCCGCGCCGCCAAGCGGAGCCGGAGGGCGTTGAGCTTGATGAAGCCGGCGGCGTCGCGCTGGTCGTAGACTTGGTCCGCCTCGAAGGTAACGTGGGCCAGGCTATAGAGGCTCCTCGGGCTCTTGCGGCCGATCACGCTGACACTCCCCTTGTAGAGCTTGAGCCGCACCGTGCCCTCGACATCCGCCTGGCTCGCGTCGACCGCTTCCTGGATCATGCGGCGCTCAGGCGCGAACCAGAAGCCGTTGTAGATCAGCTCGGCGTAGCGTGGCATCAGCTCGTCCTTCAGGTGCATGGCGCCGCGGTCCAGCGTCAGGCTCTCGATCGCCCGGTGCGCGACGTGCAGGATGGTGCCGCCGGGGGTCTCGTAGATGCCGCGCGACTTCATGCCGACGAAGCGGTTCTCCACCAGATCCAGGCGGCCCACCCCGTTGGCGCCCCCCAGCTCGTTCAGCCGGGTGAGCAGGGCGGCCGGCGAATACGCCTCGCCGTCGATCGCCACCGCGTCGCCGCGCTCGAATCCGACTTCGATGATCGTCGCCTTGTCGGGTGCCTTCTCCGGCGCCAAGGTGCGAAGGAACATCGATTCGTCCGGCTGGACCCAGGGGTCCTCCAGCGCCTTGCCCTCGAACGAGGTGTGCAACAGATTCGCATCGACCGAGTAGGGCGCGTCACCGTGCGCGTCGCGGGGGATCGGCACCTGATGCGCCTCGGCATAGGCGACCAGGGTGCTGCGGCTGGTCAGGTCCCACTCGCGCCAGGGGGCAATCACCCGGATGTCGGGCTCCAGGGCGTAATAGGTCAGCTCGAAGCGGACCTGGTCGTTGCCCTTTCCAGTGGCGCCGTGGGCCACCGCATCGGCGCCCACGGCCCGCGCGATCTCGATCTGCCGCTTGGCGATCAGCGGCCGGGCGATCGAGGTGCCGAGCAGATAGACGCCCTCGTACAGCGCGTTCGCCCGGAACATGGGGAACACGAAGTCGCGGACGAACTCCTCGCGCAGGTCCTCGACGAAGATCTGCTTGACGCCCAGCAGGGCGGCCTTGGCCCTGGCCGGCTCCAGCTCCTCGCCCTGACCCAGGTCGGCGGTGAAGGTCACCACCTCGCAGCCATAGGCATCCTGCAGCCAGCGCAGGATCACCGAGGTATCCAGCCCGCCCGAATAGGCGAGCACGACTTTCTGCGGTTTCGCGGCGCTCATGATTGCCCCCTTCGAAAAGCGGGGGAGTATAGGCGGGGCGTGTGCACGTTCAAGCTGGCTACCCCAGCGCCTGGCCCAAATCCTCGATCAGGTCGTCGGCGTCCTCCAGACCGACCGAGAGGCGGACTAGGCCCTCGCCGATGCCGAGCTCGGCGCGCTCCTCGGGCTTCAGGCGCTGGTGGGTGGTGGTGGCCGGGTGGGTGATCAGGCTCTTCGTGTCGCCCAGGTTGTTCGAGATGTCGATCAGCCGCAGCTTGTCCACGAACGCGAACGCTCGGGGCTTTCCCCCCGGCAGGTCGAACGCGACGATCGAGCCGTAGCCGGACATCTGCGTGCGCGCCAGCGCGTGCTGCGGGTGGCATTGCAGGCCGGGGTACAGCACCCGCTCGACCTTGGGATGGACGGCAAGGAAGCTGGCGACCTTCTCGGTGTTCTCGCGGTGCCGGGCGAGGCGCAGGTCGAGGGTTTCGAGGCCCTTCAACAGGACCCAGGCGTTGAACGGCGACAGCGCCGGCCCCGTGTGGCGGCAGTAGGGCACCAGCTGGTCCTTGACGAAGGCGGCCGTTCCCAGCACCGCGCCGCCAAGGCAGCGGCCCTGGCCGTCGATGTGCTTGGTGGCCGAATAGACGACCACGTCGGCCCCAAGCTGGATCGGTTTCTGCCAGATCGCCGTCGCGAACACATTGTCGACGATGACGCAGGCGCCGGCCCCGTGGGCGAGCTCGCAGACCGCGCGGATGTCCACCAGCTCGGTGGTCGGATTCGCCGGGCTCTCCAGAAAGACGCAGCGGGCGCCGCCAGCCAGTGCCGTTTTCCAGGCTTCCAGGTCACGGCCGTCGACCAAGGTCGTCGCGATCCCGAAGCGCGGCAGGATCTCCGTCAGGATGTAGTTGCACGAACCGAACATCACCCGCGCCGCCACCACCCGGTCTCCGGCCCGAAGCTGGCACATCAACGCGGCGTTGACGGCCGCCATGCCCGACGCCGTCGCGAAGCACGCCTCGGCGCCCTCCAGCAGGGCCAGCCGGCGCTCGAAGATCGCGACCGTGGGGTTGCCATAACGCGAGTAGATGTAGCCGTCCGCCCCCTTGAACCGGGCCTCGGCGGTGGCGGCATCGTCGTAGACATAGCCCGACGTGAGATACAGCGCCTCGGCCGTCTCGCCGTGCTCCGAGCGGGTCAGGCCACCCCGCACCAGCTTCGTGGCCGCCCGCCAACCCGTTTCGTCGCCCTTGCCCATGACCCCATCCCAGCAACGCAAAAAAACCGCCGAAAGCGTGCGAGGCCCGGCGGTTTCCCGTCGCTTTAGCTGCATTTGTCAAGCGCCCGCAAGCTGACCTCAAATCGGCGCCGTGGCCGAGCTAACGGCCAACCCGGCCCGTCTGTCAAGCGGGCCTTGATCGGGCTTGGCGCCGACCCTTAATGTGCGGGCGAGGGTGAGCGGAGACGACCATGGTGACGGCGCCGAGGGTGTTGCACCCGGGCCTGCCGGCGTATCTGCCGGGGGTCGAACGCTACCGCGTGCACGGCGGCGGGTCGGTGGTGGTCGCGGTGGCCGCCGGGGACGTGCTGACCGTGACCGATCGCGAAGGCCGCCAGCGTTGCGAGGTCGCGGCCTTCCTGCCCGATGGGACCGAGGATGTGGGTGCGCTTGGCCTCGCGCCCGGGGGCGAGGCCCTGGGCCTGCGTGCGATCCTCGGCGACGGCGCGGGCCAGGAGCTCCTGGGCGCGCTCAGGCGGCGCGGTATCTCCGCCCGGTTCGACACCGCCGCGCACCTGTTCCCCAAGGACGCCCAGGCCGGTCAGACGCACAGCTTCACCGCCCAGCGGGATGCCATCGTCGTGGTCGGTGCCCCCGGCGGTCCCATGGCGGTGGACGCCCACGATCCGCCGACCGATCTGGACCTCGTGATCCGGCGCCGGGTGTTCGACGCGGACGCGCCGCCGCCCCTGCCCGAGCCGCTCGCCGATCCGCGCCTGGAGCTGCGGGTCGACCGCTGCACGGCGCGGTCGTACGAGGTGCGCGAGGGCGACTACATCCAGGTGATCGACGTGGCGGGGCGACAGTGCTCGGATTTTCTCGCCTATCACGCCGGCAAGCTCCAGGCGGGGGTCGAGCGGGGCATCGACCCGACCACGACCCGCTACCAGGTCGGCTCGCTCTACCCGATGCCGGGCCTCGCCTCGAAGTACTTCGACACCGACATGCAGCCCCTGGTCGAGGTGATCCGCGACACCTGCGGCCGCCACGACACCTTCGGCCTGGCCTGCACGGCGCGGTTCTACGAGGACATGGGCTATCCCGGCCACGCCAATTGTTCGGAGAACTTCAACCAGGTGCTGGGCCCCTTCGGCCTGGCGGCGCGCGTGGGCTGGCCGGCGATCAACCTCTACTACAACACGGCCGTCAACGCCCAGAACGCCATCTTCCTCGAGGAACCCTATTCCCGGCCCGGCGACTACGTGTTGTTCCGCGCCATGACCGATCTGGTGTGCGGATCGTCGGCCTGTCCCGATGATATCGACGGCACCAACGCCTGGAACCCGACCGACGTTCACGTCCGCATCTATCCCGCCAAGCAGAGCTTCTCGAAAGCGGTGGCCTATCGCATGACACCCGACGCCGAACCCCAGCTCACGCGCGAGACCGCGTTCCATCCCAGGACCGCGGCGCTCACCCGCAACCTCACCGAGTACCGCGGCTTCTGGCTGCCGACCCGGTTCAACAATCACGGCGCCATCGACGAATACGCGGCGGCCCGTGAACGGGCCGTGGTGCTCGACCTGTCGCCGCTCCGCAAGTTCGAGGTGACCGGCCAGGATGCCGAGGAGCTGCTGCAGCGCACCCTCACCCGCAACGTCCGGCGCCTCGCGGTCGGGCAGGTGGTCTACTCGGCGATGTGCTATCCGACCGGGGGCATGATCGACGACGGCACCCTGTTCCGCCTGGGGCCGAACCTGTTCCGCTGGGTGGGCGGCGACGACTACGGCGGGATATGGCTGCGCCGGCAGGCCGAGGAGATGGGCCTCAAGCAGGTCTGGGTGAAGTCCTCGACCGACCAGCTCCACAACATCGCGGTCCAGGGTCCCCTGAGCCGCGACATCCTGAAGAGCGTGATCTGGACCCCACCGGCCCAGCCGAAGCTGGAGGAGATCGCCTGGTTCCACTTCACCATCGGCCGGATCGGCGGCTACAACGGCCCCGCCGTGGTGGTGAGCCGCACCGGCTACACCGGCGAGCTCGGCTACGAGGTGTTCTGCCACCCCAGGGACGCGCTCGCCGTATGGGATGCGATCTGGGAGGCGGGCAAGCCGCACGGCCTCACTCCCCTCGGGCTCGAAGCCCTCGACATGCTGCGGATCGAGGCCGGGCTGATCTTCGCCGGCTACGAGTTCGACGATCAGATCGACCCGTTCGAGGCCGGGATCGGCTTCACGGTCGCGCTCTCCAAGAACGACGACTTCATCGGCCGCGATGCCTTGCAGCGCCGCAAGGACCACCCGCAACGCAAGCTCGTCGGCCTGGAGTTGGCCAGCAACGAGGGGGCGTCCCACGGCGATTGTGTCCATGTCGGGCGGATGCAGGTGGGCGTCGTCACCTCCGGCACGCGCTCGCCGGTCCTGGGCAGATCCATCGCCCTCTGCCGGATGAACGTGGAGTACGCACGCATCGGCACCGAGGTCGAAGTCGGCAAGATCGACGGTCACCAGAAGCGGATTCCCGCTCGGGTCGTCCGCTTCCCCGCCTACGACCCCGACAAGACCCGGCCTCGGAGCTGAGATCGGATGCGGCGCCTGGCCGCGGTCGCGATCATGTCAATCGCACTGCTCGCGACCGACGCCCTGGCCGACGGCGACGTGAGCCGGGGTCGCAAGCTGTTCCGCCAGTGCGCGGCCTGCCACACCCTGGACGCGGCGAAGCGGGAGAAGTTCGGCCCCCCCGCTCGATGGCGTGTTCGGCCGCAAGGCGGCGATGGTCGACGCCTATCCCTATTCCGGCGCGCTCCGCTACTCCGGCATCGTCTGGACCGAGGCGACGCTCGATCCCTGGGCCGCCGACCCGCGTGCCTACGTTCCCGGCGTGGCGATGAATTTCAAGGGTCTGCCCGACTCCCAGGACCGCGCCGACCTGATCGCCTACCTCGAGGCCGCGACATCGCGTTAGCCCACCAGGAGAACGGCCGGTGCCTCCGCGAGGCCGCGCCGGACTGCTTCGCGGGCGAGGGGTGTCAGGTGTTCGCGGGTGGCGAGGACGAGCTCGCGGTCCTTGGGCGTCCAAGCGCGGGGGGCCGTCGTCATCGGCTCCAGGATGCCCCACAGGGTCCCGTCGGTGTTGAGGTTAACGTGGACGAGGGCGCGATGGTTGAACTTGCGCTCGACCTCCGGGTTCACGCCGGCGCCGGGCGCCTCGGTGTCGGCGATGAAGGCGGCGGCCTGGCCGGCAAGCGCCGCGGCGAACATCGGATCCTCGGTGTGAATCGCCGGGTCCTCGTCCCGGGGGCCGGCCAGGTATTCGTCAGGCAGGTCGGGGACGCCTGCGTCACGCCGCCACGAGACGACGACCGCCGCGCGGAAGGTCGCGGGCTCGCGCAGGTAGAGGAAGCAGCGATCGACGCCCAGGCTTTTGCGCCGAAGGCCCGGACTAGCCCCGTGTCCACGTCCCGCGCCCGAAGCGACTGGGCCTACTCGGCGGCGGCCTTGGCCCCGCCGGCCTCGGCCAGAAGCTGCTCCGCGAGCTTCCTCTTGCCGTCCTTGTCGAGCTTCTTGATCTCGTTGTGCAGCACGCGCTCGTTGACCGCCTGGTTCCAGTAGTCGAGGGTCTGGAAGCCGAGGAGCGACGCCTTGCCAACAAATTGCCGCAGCACCTCGTTGGTCGGGCCCATCACCCAGCCCGCCTTGCCGTCGCGCAAGTACCGCTCGATGCCCAGCGCCGGCTTGTAGCCGGTGCCGCCGCAGGCGTGCAGCATCTTGTCGACGACATGGGCCACGTTCTTCGCCGCGGCGAACTTGACCTGCCACATCCAGTGCAGGAACTGCGCCCGGGGCAGGGCCTTCAGGTCCTTGTGGATCGACCAGTCGCAGTTGTTGGTCACGTCGTCCATGGCCTTCGCCATCTGGAAGTTCAGGGCGCGGCACAAGTTGGTGTCGATGATGGCCTCGCCCACGTAGTCCTGAATCGTCGGGTAATCGGCCACCCGCATGCCCACGTCCACGTGCTTCTTGGCGGTGGTGTGACGCTTGGCGATGTCCAGTGCGCCCAGGCTGATGCCGTTCCAGCAGGCCGAGGAACACAGCAGGAAGAAGGGATCGACGCATTCGTCGTTGGAACTGGCACCGTCGCCCTTGGGCCCGACCATGCGATCCTCGGGCACCACGACGCCGTCGACCAGGAGCGTACCCGACTGGTTGCCGCGCAGGCCCATGCCGTCCCACTTCGAGGGCTCGGCCTTGACCTCGTCGGCCAGCACCAGCCAGCACGACAGGTCGGCGTAGTTGCCGGCGAAATCGGGGCTGGTGGTCTGCAGCACGTACCAGTCGGCGAAACCGCCCGAGGTCGTCCACGACGCCTTCTTCGTGACCTTCCAGCCGCCGGGAACCTTCTCGGCCTTGGACGAGATCGGGTACCAGAAGTGCGAACCCGTCTCCGGATCGGAATACGACAGGGTGCCGATGAACACGTCACGGTCCAGGCGCTTCATGATGTCCTGGATGGTCTTGTTGTTGTGGCTGCGGAACATCGCGGCGGCGACCGCGCCGATGTGCATGGTGTAGCACATGGCGGTCGAGGCGCAGCCGTAGCGCGCGATCGTCTCCACCACCATGGCGGCGGTGGTGTGGTTTTCGCCGAGCCCGCCCCACTTCTTCGGCACGATCAGGCCGAGCAGGTTGAGCGACGCGAGCGCCTCGAAGTTCTTGCGCGGGAAGATCAGCTTCTTGTCGGATTCGACGGCATTGTCACGGAGCGTCGTGCGACACAGGTCGATCAGCTTCGCTTGCAGCTTCTTCTGTGCGGGCGTGAGCAGCCATTGCGGGTCCCATTCGAAGCCGAGGCCCCAGAAATCGTCCTTCCCCCACTTCTTGGTCGTCATGGCGAATCCCCTTTCGCGCGCTGTCGGATTTCGCCCGGACACGCGGAAAGTTCCGCCACACCGGCCGATGGCTTGTGCGGACCCTATAACACCCGCCCCTCTGGCCATGCAACTAGGCGAGGGGTATCGAGGATGCGAGCGATTCGCGGCGCCCCGCGGCGCGCTAAATCCGCAAGATCGTCCGCATCAGACGATCGATGCGCCGCGTAAGCCGTAGCGGTCGCTCGTTCGCCACCAGGCAGACGCAGGCCTCGCTCGGAAGGGCGCGAGGGCGGTGCTTCACGCCTTCGTCGACCTCCTGAAGGTCGCCGACGCGGAAGACGTCCGAACCGTCCCGATAGGCGCCATACAGCACGAGGGTGAGCTCCAGCCCGCCGTGTTCGTGGGGCGGCACCGCCGCGCCCGGTGCGGCGTTGAGCAGGCGCAGGGTGGTCCCGCGTCCTCCGTCGCCACGGTCGATGACGTGATGCCGAAGCCCCAGGCCGATTCTGCGCCAGGTGATGGGATCGCCCTGGGAGAGCGCGGACGCGAACGGCTCGGGCCAGGATTCCGCCGCAACGCGTCGCGGCGGCGACGGAACATCGTCGTCGAGCCGGACCAGGACCCGGCCAAGCGCATCGCCGGCCACGGCCGTCGGGGCCAACGCCTCCAGCAGGCTGCCGCCGACGGCATCGAGGGTCGCGTTGCCCGCGCGGCAGGCGGAGCAGAGCGCCAGGTGCGTCGCCACCACCATGGCGAGCCGCTCGTCCAGGGAGCCGGCCGCATAGGCCACGAGCAGCGCGTCGCTTGCGTGATGCCGGGGCTCGCTCATCCGTCCCCTCCCAGGGCTTCGCGGATCCGGCCCACGGCGAGCCGCAGTCACGACTTCACGGTCCCGAGCGGCAGGCCGAGTTGGGCGGCGATGGCCGCATGCGGCTTGTCGCTGAAGTACGCGAGGCGGATCACCTCGGCCTGGTCCGCCGGTAACTCGGTGATGGCCTGGCGCAGACGTTCGCCCTGCCGTGCGAGATCGGAGGTTGCGTCGGCCGCGGGCGTCGGGTCGGGAATTTCGGCGGCCTCCTCCGGCGGGGCCTCGGGGTGGGTCTCGCGGCGCAGCACATCGATCCTGAGGTTGCGGGCGATGGCGAACACCCAGGTGGCGACGGCGGCGCGGCCCGGGTCGAACTGCCCAGCCTTGCGCCACACCGCGAGCATCGCGTCTTGCGCCAGGTCCTCGGCGCGGGCGGCCCCCATTCCCTGTCGCATCATGTAGCTCTTGATCCGTGGGCCGAAGTGGGTGAACAGGCGGGCGAAGGCCTCCCGGTCGCTGTCGCGGGCAACCGCCAGGAGGTCGGCGGCATGTCGCGTCGAGCCATCGCCCGCGGCACGCTCCATGGGCTCGCTCATGGAGCGGTACGGGATCGCGCGCCCTTCGGATCACCGCCGCGGGTCATCCCACGGGATTGGGCAGGGGGCGCCCGGCGAGGAACGCGGCCACGTTGTCGAGCACGCAATCCCCCATGGCGGTGCGGGTCTCGGCCGTGGCGCTACCCAGGTGCGGCAGCAGAACCACGTTCTCCAGCCCCATCAACGCCGCCTCGATCGCCGGCTCCCGCTCGTAGACGTCGAGCCCGGCGGCCGCGATTCGGCCCTCGCCGAGGGCGCTGGCCAGGGCCGCCTCATCGACCACGTCGCCTCGCGCCGTGTTGATGAGGATGGCGGTTGGGCGCATGGCGGCGAGCCGGGCCGCGTCGATGATGTGCCGGGTCTCCGGCGTCGAGGGGCAGTGCAGGGAAACGAAATCGGAACGCGCCAGCAGATTGGCGAGCGGGACCTTGGTGGCGCCCAACGCTGCCTCGATCGCCCCGTCCAGCCTCTGGCGGGAATGATACAGCACCGTCATGCCGAAGCCCGCGTGCGCGCGCCTGGCGACCGCCTGGCCGATCCGGCCCATGCCGATGATGCCAAGGGTCTTGCCCGTCACGCGGGAGCCGACCATATGGGTCGGTCGCCAGCCCACCCAGGCACCCGAACGCACGTGGCGTTCGCCTTCGCCCGCCCGCCGTGCCGCCATCAACATGAGCGTCATGGCCAGATCGGCCGTGCAATCGGTGAGGACGCCGGGGGTATTGCTGACGGCGATGCCCAGCGCCTTCGCCGCGGCAAGGTCGATGTGGTTCACCCCCACCCCGAAGTTGGCGATCAGCCGGGTCCGCGGCCTAGTGCCCAGCACCGCCGCGCCGATCCGGTCGGTGACGGTGGGCAGCAGGATATACGCCGTCGCCAGCGCCGCCGTCACTTGGTCCGCGTCGAACGGCCGATCGTCCCGGTTGAACGCCACGTCGGCCATGGTGGCGAGCCGCGCCTCCACGTCCGCCGGCCAGCGGCGGGTTACGACGATGCGGGCGCGCATCATGCGACGACGATGCGTGTCATTGGTGCTCGAGCACCGACGCGACCGGGACGCCGAGCTCGGCCGGGCTCGGGGCGACAGTGACGCCCGCGTCCCTCAGGATCTCGACCTTGGCCGCCGCGCTCTCGCCGAACGCCGAGATGATCGCCCCGGCGTGGCCCATCTTGCGGCCCTTGGGCGCGCTCAGGCCCGCGACATAGGCGACCACCGGCTTCTTCATGTGATCCCGGATGAATTGCGCGGCCTCGGCCTCCTGGGGTCCGCTTCGAACAGCTCGAGGATGTCCTTGAACGAGCTGCCGTTGATCGGATCCCACCGATGCCGACGCTGGTGGTGATGCCGATGCCCAAGGCGGCCATCTGCGCCGCTGCCTCGTAGCCGAGCGTGCCCGAGCGGCCGACGATGCCGACCCGGCCCTGTTGGTAGATGTGGCCCGGCATGATCCCCATCATCGCCTTGTCCGGGCTAATGACCCCGGCGCAGTTGGGCCCCACCAGCCGCATTCGCCGCTCGAAGGCGTAGCGCCGCATGGTGCGCTTCACCTGGATTATGTCCTGGGCGGGGATGCCATCGGTGATGGCGACGCACAGGGTAAGCCCCGCATCCGCCGCCTCCAGGATCGAATCCGCGGCGAACGGCGGCGGCACCAGGACCAGGCTTGCCGTCGCGCCGGCGTGCGCCACCGCGTCCTTCACCGTGTTGAACACCGGGCGGTCCAGGTGCCGGGTGCCGCCCTTGCCGGGCGTCACCCCGCCCACCAGGTTGGTGCCGTAGGCGATCATCTCCTGGGCGTGGAAGGTGCCGGTCGAGCCGGTGAAGCCCTGGATGATGACCCGGGTGGTCCGATCGAGGAGGACGCTCATGCCAGGGCCTTCGCGTGCGCCCGCCAGGCCGCCACCACCCGGTCGGCCGCCTCGGCCAGGCTGTCCGCCGTGATGATCGGCAGGCCGCTTTCTTCCAGGATGCGGCGCCCCTCGGCGACGTTGGTTCCCGCCAGCCGCACCACCAGGGGGACGGCGACGTTCTCCTTCCGCACCGCCTGCACCACCCCTTGCGCCACCCAGTCGCAGCGGTTGATGCCGGCGAAGATGTTCACCAGCACCGCCTGGACGTTCTTGTCGGACAGCACGAGATGGAACGCCTTGGCCACCCACTCCGGTGACGCCCCGCCGCCGATGTCGAGGAAGTTGGCCGGCTCGCCGCCCGCGTGGTGGATCATATCCATGGTCGCCATGGCAAGGCCGGCGCCGTTGATGATGCAGCCGATGCGCCCGTCCAGTCCGACGTAAGCGAGGCCCCCGGTCGGCCGCCGCCCGTTCGCGGCTGTCCTCCTGGGACTTGTCGCGCAGCTCGGCGATCTTCGGCCGGCGAAAGAGCGCGTTGTCGTCGAACGTCATCTTCGCATCGAGCGCCACCAGGGTCGGCCCGGCCACGACGCCCAACGGGTTGATTTCGACCATGGTCGCGTCCAGCTCGACCATGGCGCGGTAGCAGCCCATCACGATCGCCGCCATCTGCCCGACCAACGCGCCCTCCAACCCCAGCCCGAAGGCGATCTCGCGGGCCTGGAACGGCTGCATCCCCGTGGCCGGATCGACGCTCGCGCGAATGAGGCTCGCCGGCTTGTCGCGCGCGATCTCCTCGATCTCCATGCCGCCGGCCCCCGAGGCCACCACCATCACCCGCTCGCTGCCGCGGTCCAGCACCAGCCCCAGATACAGCTCGCGCTCGATCGCCATCGCCTGCTCGACGTACAGCCGGTGCACCAGCTTGCCGCGCGGCCCCGTCTGCTCGGTGACCAACCGCTTGCCCAGCAGCGCGTCCGCCGCGCGCCCGACCTCGTCGTCGTCGCGGCACAGCTTGATCCCGCCAGCCTTGCCCCGCGCGCCCGTATGGACCTGCGCCTTCACCACCCAGCGCTCGCCGCCGATCTCCTGCACCCGGTACGCCGCCTGCTCCGGGCTGTACGCTAGCCCGCCCCTCGGCACGGCGATGCCGAACCCCGCCAGAAACTCCTTCGCCTGATACTCGTGGATGTCCATGGACCCTCCCGGCCCAACACCTACCGCCGGTGGGTGGGGGAGTCCAGACGCGGCGATCTTCTACTTTTTCACCTTCCGGTACCTGGTCTTCGCGGGCCCCGGCACTTGGAGCCTCGACAGCGCCGGCGCTTGTCCCTTCTCGGCGGAAGTGGGTATACGTGGGTCGCCATCCTGCCAGTGAGTTGCGCTGTCGGTTAGGGCCGGACAGCGGGGATCTTCATTGAGCGGTGAGCGGCGGAGACATAGGGCATGCCTTTGGCGCGCGCTGCGGGCGTGGCGGCGGGTGGGGCTTGAGTCTCGGCGAACCATCCTCGTGGTTCCCCGGCCGGCGGCGGCAGCCTCGGCGACCAAGCCATGGCGCAAGGGTTGATCGACGGCATCGAAGGGCGCGGCCGTTTCTCATTCGGCCAGATCATCGGGGAAGGGTGGAAACCGCAAACCTGTTGGCGGATGCGGGCACGACGGTCGCGTGGTCCATGGCAAACAAGAGGTCGATCATCGCCGTGGCCCGGGCGCTCAATGACGCCGCTGCGCTGGTCCTGCTCGGGGCCGACGTGATGGACGGCTGCTACGGCGATTCGATCACGGAGATGATGTGCGACATCGCCAATACGGGAGCGGCCAGCGGCGTGCCGACGGTTCTTGCCGGCTTCATCTGGTCGGAGAAACCAACCGACGGCGCGATCCGCAATCTGCGGGGCCTGCACCCGTCGGTCGTCTGCAACCTGCGGGACCCCGTATCCCTGGACCGGTTCCAGCTCAAGGTGGGCAGACCCGCGAACCCGGTGGCGGACTTGGCGTTCCTCCTGCGGCCGAGGGTCACGACGACCGAGGTCGCGGCCGTGCTGGCGTGGATGGATGACGTGCGCTCGAACGGCGGCCGCCTCGTCGTGATGAATGTGAACAAGCTCGCCACCCGCGCGCTGCAGGGCAGCGTCGACCAGATTTTCGCGGACGTCGCGAATCACCTCCTTGCCCAGCGCGGCTATCTTCATCTCGTGCTTATGTACCACGACTTCAGGGACGCGCAGAAGGAAGCGGAAACGATCGGCGCCATCCACGGAAGAATCCTTGCACCCCACGGCCACCGTGTCCTGAAGGTTCTTGGCGCGACCGACGCATGGTGCGCCAAGGGCGTCGCCGGGGCAGCGGATCTTGTCCTCACCGGTCGCATGCACCTCGCCATCGCGGCGCTCGGGGCGGGTGTCCCGGCGGTTTGCATCGTCTATCAGGGGAAGTTCGAAGGCCTCATGCAGCTTTTCGCCCTCGAAGACGTAATTCTCGAGCCCGGTCGCATCGACTCCGTCGCTCCTGTTCTCGCCTGTATGGGACGGGCATTGGCGCGGCTCGACGAGATGAAGGCCACGATCAATTCGCGCCTGCCGCTGGTCCGGAAACTGGCCCTGAAAAACGTGGAGTTCCTACGAGCGATCGGTGACGTACGCCCCGGCGTTTGAGGGATTCATCGGGTGGTACTCCGCCCGTCGCGACACTTCCTCGTTGAGCATCGCCCGCGCGCGCCAATGCAGCCATGGTGGCCCATGAGCGACCACCCTGCGCGGGTGGCGCGAACGCTTTTCTCACGGCCTGCATCGTCGCCGCCAGCCATCACGGGGAACGACGGATTCGCCTCGACGCTCCCGTCTGCCCGCAGCTTGCCGACAATCTCGACGTTGCCCTTCGCCTTCTGCGGCGGTGGTACGTTGGACTCGATCGGGTTGGTCGCGATCGAAGGCCCGCGCCTGCCCGGGGCGAAGCTGCCGAGCGTGGCAGCCGCGTCCTTATCTTTCGGGGGGGCGTGGATTCGCTTGCGCTCCTCCGGCTGAACCATCTCACCTACCCCGTCGGCCACCCATCGCGTATCCGGTTCTGCCTGCTCGCATACGGGCTCGACGTCGGCGACCCGAACAAGCCGCCGCGACTCGACATTTTCGACGCCCTCGTTGCGGGAATGCGCGAGGTCACGACGAATGCGGGAGCAGAGCTCGTTCCGATCCGCACCAATGTTCGCGACCTTGCGGCCGATGTGGCAAATGCATCCTTACGATGTGGCAGCTTTTCGCGGCGGACGCCCTCGATCAGGCAACGTCATTCCCCAGCCACGACCTCGATCCAGCCGCCATCGACGGATTGGGCTGCCGGACCCCGTACCACTTGGAGCTTTGGGACTCGCTTGCCGAGATCATGGAACGCACCGGCCATCATGATCCCGCCCGGCGCTTCGAGGCGCTCGCCCGGTTTGGACGAGTCTTTCTCAGTACCCGTGGCGAGCGCCTGCTCATGAGATTGCAGGAGTTCGACGAACGGATCCTGGGGGGCAGGGTCGCGAAGCATATGCAGCACCGAGCCGGCGAGGTCGCCTTGCCGAAGGGCGTTGCCATCCGTAGCGCGGTGCGATTGCACGACCCGGCGCGCTCGTGGTCCGACCCGAACGCATGAGTCCACCCCGCGCCCTTAAGGCGGACCACGGGATGGGTGCCTTGTACCAACCTTCGTTGATGTTGACCCGGTCGTACCATTGTACGGGTGTACGGGCGGGTCTGAGACCCGCCCGTACACCCGCCCCTGGCGGCAGCGAACTCCTGTACCCTCGCGGCCATGACGCGTGAGTCGATCATCCTGGATTGCGATACGGGGCGCGATGATGCGGTGGCCATCGCGCTGGCGCTCGCCTCGCCGGAAATCGACGTCCTGGGCGTGACCGCGGTGGCCGGCAACGCGCCACTCGCCATGACCGAGCGTAATTGCCGGTTCGTGTGCGAACTGTGTGGGCGCGCCGACCTGCCCGTCCACGCCGGGGCGGATCGGCCCCTGCTGCGCGACCTCGTGGTCGCCGCCGCGGTGCATGGCACGTCGGGGATCGAGGGGATCGACGATGTCCAGCCTACCATGCCCTTGCGCGCGGGTCACGCCGTGGCGTTCATCCTCGAAACCCTCGAGGCCGCCCCTGGCCCGACCGTGACTCTGGTCCCGACCGGCCCCCTGACCAACCTCGCGCTCGCCTACGCCCAGGCGCCGGCGCTGTTCGCGAACGTCAAACAGATCGTGCTCATGGGCGGTGCGCGGCGCGAAGGGGGCAACGTCACGCCTACCGCCGAGTTCAACATCTACGTGGACCCGCACGCGGCGAAAATCGTCTTCGGCTGCGGCCGGCCGATCGTCGCGATCAGCCTGGACATCACCCACCGCGTCCTCGCCGAGCCGCGTCACGCCGCGCGGCTGCGGGAGCGGGGCGGGGTGGTCGCGGCCACGCTGGCGCCCTTGCTCGCGCCGACGCGCGGGGTGAACCGGACGCGCCACGGTATCGATCGGTCGCCGCTGCACGATCCTTGCACCATTGCCTGGCTGCTGCGGCCGGACCTGTTCAAGACCAAGCACGTGAACGTGGAAGTCGAGACCGAGGGCTCTCTTACGCTCGGCGAGACCGTGGTCGATTTCTGGGCCCGGACCGAGCGGGCGCCCAATGTCCACTGGGCCCACGACGTCGACGTCGAAGGGGTCTTCGATCTCCTCATCGAGCGGATCGCCCGGCTATAGCTCCGAGCGGCCCGATCCATCCTTTACGTACAGCGCCCGCGGCAGGGCGGAGAAGCTCGCGTGGCCCGCCTCAGTCACGCGGAAGGTCTCCGAGAGCTGCACGCCCCAGTCGTCCAGGCGCATGCCGCCGACCATGTGGAACGTCATGCCGGGCTCCAGGGGGGTGCGGTCGCCGGGGCGGAGGCTGGCGGTGTGCTCGCCCCAGTCGGGCGGATAGTCGAGGCCGATCGAATAGCCGATGCGCGCCTTCTTGGTGTAGCCGCCCCGCGCCATCACCGCCGCCCACACCGCGTGGACTTCTTCGCAAGCAACGCCGGGTTTGACCGCCGCCATGGCCTCGTCCATGGCCTCGGCCATCAGGGCGGTCAGATCGCGGAGCTTCGGGGGCGGGGTGCCGAGGTACACGCTGCGCGACAGGCCGACGCAATAGCGATGACGGCAGCCGCCGAGTTCCATGGCGGTGACCTCGCCCGCACGGTAGGGGTCGTCGGTCCAGGCGAGGTGCGGTGCCGAAGAACCGGCGCCCGAGCTCATCATGATGGTCTCCGGAACGTCGCCACCGAACGCGGGCGTGCCCTTGATCTGGGCGGCAACCACCTTGGCCGCGGCGTCGCAGGCCCGGACGCCGGGGGCGATGGCGGCCACCGCCGCCGCCAGGGACAGGTCGGCGATCTTGCCGGCCTCGGCCATGTATGCCAGCTCCCGCGGCGACTTCACGATGCGCACCCAGTTGACGAGCGAGGTGGCGTCCGCGAAGCGCGCGTCCGGAAGGTTGGCCGTCAGCCGTTCGTGGCAGCGGGCGGTGTAGTAGTAGGTGTCCATCTCGACGCCGAACCGGGCCTTGGCCCAGCCCCGCCGCCGCAGCACCTCGGCGATGACATCGAACTCGTGCTTGGTCGCGGCCTGGACGTAGTCGTCGGCGTAACCTTCGATATCGACCTCCGGCAGGTCGGTGGTCAGGCGGACGCAGGCAATGTCCCAGGCGCGGCCGATCCACAGCGGCCCCCGGTCCTGGGCGAGGGCCACGATCTGATGGGTGTAGAACGACCAGCCGTCGTAGCCCGTCAGGTAGTTCATGTTCTGCGGGCAGGTAACCAACAGCACGTCGATCCCGGCCAGCGCCATGCGCGACCGCGTGGCCGCGATGCGCGCCGCGTATTCGCGTTCCTCGAACCGCCGCATCGCCGTCACTCCACTCTCGTGGCCCGCCAGGGCGTTGCCGCGTCCGGTGGGTCCAGTCGGATCACGTCCCCGTTGTCCAGGTCCTCACCCAGGGTGATGCCGGCGTGGCGCTCGACCGACCAGAACACCCCGCCGTGGGCGACGATCAGCACCGGGCCAGGCCGCGCCAACGCTTGATTGAGCCCCGCGAGCGCCCGGGAGAGGAAGTCATCATAGGTCTCGGCGCCGGACGGGGTCATCCCGTCGCGCCAAGGATCGCGCCACGCCGTCCGTTCGATCACCCGGCCCTCGAGTTCGCCCAGACCACACTCCTTCAGGGAATCGATCACCACCAGCGGCAGGCCGAGAGTCGCGTTGATCACATCCGCCGTTTGCCGCGCCCGCAGAAGCGGGCTGCAGCACAGCGTCGTGAACGGCAGTCCATCCAGGGTGTCGCGTGCCGCCGCGGCCTGGACCAGGCCCCGGTCGTTGAGCGGCACGTCGCGTTGACCCTGGATGCGCCCCGCGCGGTTGTAGTCGGTTTCGCCGTGGCGGACGAAGACAAAGGGGCGGGCAAGCAGCATGGGACCGCAAACTAGTGTCGTGGTTTCGAAGTTCGCCCTATCACGCGGCACCCCTCGGATGTGAACTTCGAAACCAGAAACGACACTAGAGTCAATAGTTTGCTAGTGTCCCTTCGATTCCGAAATTCGCTCCGAGGATGGCCGCGAGGTCGGGCGAATTTCAGAATCGGGACACTAATCCGCGCGGCCCTGCCCCGACAATCGAGTCATCGCGTTTACGAGGCGGGTCGCAGGCGATACAGCGACCGCTTCCTTTTCGCGATCGGGGTGCGCCGATGCGTAAGACGGTCCTTGCCTTCTTCTCGGCTCTGTGCGTCGCTTCTCCGGCTTTTTCCGACGTCAATGACGGCCTCGCCGCCTACCAGAACGGCGACTATGCGACGGCCTTCACGGAGTTCTCGACCGAGGCTGCCGAGGGCACGCCCGAGGCCGAATACAACCTTGGGCTGTTGTACTTCTTCGGCCTCGGGGTCACCCAGGACTACGCGGCGGCCCTGGAGTGGATCGGGCGCGCCGCGATTCACGACTATGCGCCCGCCCAATTCATGCTCGGCGCCATGTATGAACGCGGCGAAGGGCATTCGGCGAACATCAATCTCGCCCGGGCCTGGTACGAGCTCGCCGCCCAGCAGGGCCATGTCGATGCCCACCGCGCCGGCATGCTGATTGCGCTCGGCGACACGGCGGAAGCCGATCGGGTCGGGGTGGTCGTCTGGCTTACGCTCGCATCGGGCAAGGGCCACGCCGAGGCCCAGGCCAATCTGGCCAAGGTCAGCGAAGGTTTGACGTCGGCCGAACTGATCGCCGTCGGCCAGCTTGCCGATACCTTCCAGGAGCGCGCCGCCCGCGCCGCGGACGAATAGGCCCTTTGGCGGGACCCTAAGGGCCTGTTAAGGCCAGCGGGCGCACGCTACGCCCAGGCCTGCGCGCGATCGCTGTCATCGAGCCCATTGGGTTCCGCCGCGGGCACCTTGTTTGCTGGAGGTTGGCATGCGGGGCTTGCACTTCGCCCTTCGCCACGGTCTGGTACCGACTTTCGCGAGTTCCGGTGTCACCGCAGGTGACCCCGGAGCCGCGAAATCGGTACAGACTCATGATCTTGTACCCGAACACGGGCTTCGTGCCCGTGGCGCGAAACTCCGAGATCGGGTACGAGCCGTGGTCGATGATCGGCGCGGCGTAACGGCGATCGAGTATGCGTTGGTGGCCGCGGGCGGCGCGGCGGTCATCGTGGTCGCCGTGTTCACCATGGGCGAACGTGGTCGGGGCCATGTTCACCGACACGGCCGACGCCGTGGGCAGGCCAACAACAGTTAGAAATCCGGTCCCGGCTCATCGTTGCGAGCCATGAATCATCTCGATAAGGTCATCCGATGCGAAACCGGCTCGCCGAGGTCCTGGCCTGCAAACCCACCCTTCTGGCGGATGGTGCCATGGGGACGAATTTGTTCGCTCGCGGCTTGCAAACCGGCGGATGCCCGGAGTTTTGGAACATCGACCATCCGGACCGGGTTCTCGCGGCGCACCGGGAGTTCGCGGCCGCCGGCTCCGACATCCTGTTGACCAACAGTTTCGGGGGCAATCGCTGTCGCCAGAAGCTTCATGACGCCCAGGATCGGGTTCACGAACTGAATGTCGCCGCCGCACGGTTGGCCCGCCAGGCGGCCGACGAATCGGGCCGGACGGTGGTCGTGGGCGGCTCGATGGGGCCGACGGGCGAGTTGTTTCTGCCGCTTGGTCCCCTGACCCACGACGACGGGGCGGCGGTCTTCGCCGAACAGGCGCGAGCCCTGGCCGAAGGCGGGGCGGACGTCCTGTGGATCGAAACCATGTCCTCGCGCGAGGAGGTGGTGGCGGCGGTCGCCGGGGCGGCGGCCGTCGGATTGCCGATCGTCGTCACCATGACTTTCGACACCAACGGTTGCACGATGATGGGGCTGACGCCCGCGGATGCCGTGGCCCTCTACCAAGGGTTGCCGGTCGCTCCGATCGCGTTCGGCGCCAATTGCGGCAACGGCGCCGGCGAACTGGTCGCGGCCGCCCTCGGGATCGCGGCGGCGGCCAAGCCGGGCGACGTGATCGTCGCCAAGGGTAATTGCGGCGTACCGCAGTACCTCGAGGGGCATATTCACTACAGCGGTACGCCGGAGGTCATGGCGAGCTATGCCCTGATGTGCCGTGACGCCGGCGCCCGGATCATCGGCGGGTGCTGCGGATCGACGGCCGTCCACATCCGGGCCATGGTCGATGCGCTCGCCACCGGGGCACGGCGGGAGCCGCCCACGCTCGCCGAAGTCGACACCGTGTTCGGACTGCACCGTCCGGTTGCCGGGCCTGGAGCGGTACGGGCCGGGCGGCGCGGTCCACGGGGCCAGGAACGACGTTCCGCCGGCGGTTGACGACCCTTTTCACCCTTTCTTAAACGCGCGGGCCGCACCCTTCACGCTGGCGTGGCGCGCGCTCGGATCTCGATCGCGCGTCGCGCATTCCATGTCCGCGAGGACCGAGTTTGGACACGTACGCGGTCGACGAGGCGAAGCCTGAACAGTCGGAGCCGAGGTCCAGCCCCAAGGATCGACGCAAGACCAGCCGACTTCTGGTCCATTGGCAGACGTTGCGCGGCGGCCGCCCCTACCCGGCACTCGCCGACGTCGATCCCGCGGCCCTAGGGCTACTCTGGCGATTCTGCTTCCTGGTGCGGCCATCCCCCATGAGCCTGATCTACACCCACGTCGGTTCGGCCCTGAGGACGAGCTACGGCGTCGATGGGTCCGAGGGCATGCCGGAGACCGTCCGCGCCATGGTCGAGGATCCCTACCACCGGGCGATTCAACGCATGGAGGCGATCTTGACGGATGGCACGATCCACAACCGCTGGGGTGACGAGCTGCGGTTCCGGTCCTCCGCCCTGCCGCTCAGCGACGACCAGGAGACCGTCTCCCATGTCCTGGGTCTGGTGGATTTCATCACCGTGCGCCGGGAACTCGCTGGCGGCATCAAGGTGGAAACCGCATGCGCGCCATCTGAGTGCGATCCGGCGGCCTGATGTTTGCATCGCAGCACGGGCGAAGTCCCTGGAATCGTCCACTTGTGGGGATTCCTGGGATCACTTACATTGCACCGCAACAAACACGCGTCACGGCAGGCGCGCAAAGGTAGAGGGCTATGGGCGAGTTGCACGGATTCTACCTGGAAGACCTCACCGTCGGCATGACGGCGCTGTACGCCAGGACCATCAACGCCGCCGATATCACCCTGTTCGCGGGTGTGTCGGGCGATATCAACCCCATGCATCTGAACCATGAATTCGCCAGCGGCACCATGTTCGAGGGCTGCATCGCCCACGGCATGTTGACCGCCAGCCTGATTTCCACCGTGCTCGGCACCAAGTTGCCGGGGCCGGGTTGCATCTACCTGAGCCAGAACCTGCAGTTCAAGGCCCCGGTTCGGGCCGGTGACACGGTACGGGCGCGGGCAACGATCACCGAAATCGTCAACGAACGCCGGCGCGTGACCCTCAAGACCGTCTGCACGGTCGGCGACAAGGTCGTGGTCGAAGGCGAGGCGATCGTGATGGTGCCGACCCGCGCGAGCCTCAAGGCACCGGCCAGCGCCGAACCGAAGGAACGGCTCCGCGCCGCCGGCGATTAGCCTCGGAGCGCGCGGGCGATCCGCGCCAGACGGAGCAGGCACGTCAGCAGCGATCCCACCGCGATGATCGCGAGCGCCACGGCCGCGAGGCCGGGGCCGTTGCCGGCTAGGGGCGCGCCGGCCCAAATGGGCGCGGTGGCGTAGACCAGCGCGACGGCCGTGACCAGGGCCATCCGCTGCTGCTTCGCGAACGCCCCCCCCCGAAATCCTGATGTCCTGTCACGCCCCGGCCAACCGCTCGAACATAGGCTGTCAGCACCGCCGCGAGCGCCGCAATCCAACCCAGGGTTGCGGCCCCGCCGGCGGCGTAGCCCAGACCGACCAGGCCGGCGATATCCGTCAGGCAGTCGGGCAGCTCGTTGAACAGCTCGCCAAGGCGGGAGCCGCCGCCGCGCTCGGCCACCATGCCATCGAACATGTTGGCCGCCAGCCGGAGCTGTACCAGGGCGGCACCGCCCAACCATAGGAACCAGACGTTACACGTGGCGGTCGCGGCGAAGGCCGCGCCGGCACCCAACCCGAAGACGAGACCCGCGATCGAGACTTGATCTGAGGTTACTCCGATCCGTGCCAGGCAATCGGCGACGGCGGATGTCCAGGGCCAGGCGCGGGCCGCGATAGGTCGCCGGTTGGTCTGCAAGCCGGGCCTCGATTCCGCGAACGACGAACATCGTGATGGGCGGGGGCCGAATGCGCAATCATCGCAGCTGCTCGCGGTCCGATCCAAACGCTTGATCCACGGCTATGATGTTTGGCGCGCGTTCCGGGCCGCGAACCCCTGCCCAAGTCGCCCGAAAGCGCGCTAGTGTCGGCTTCATGCCGCCTAGCGCCGATCTTGCCGTTCGTGGATTCATCATCGGGATGGCGATCGCGGCGCTCTGGCGGACCGTGTGATGGCTCCTGTTCACAAGCCGTTGCAGGGCATCGGCCTCAACGTGCTGGCGACCATGCTGTTCGCGGTCGAGACCCTGATGATGAAGTGGCTGACGGCGGACTATCCGGTCATGCAGGTCCTCCTCTTGCGCAGCATCTTCGCCCTGATTCCGTCCTTTCTGCTGCTTCGCCTGGCTGGCGGCATCGATCTGCGCTCGCTCATGACCCAGCGGCCGGGGATGCATTTTCTCCGGGTCGCGTCCAGCGCGGTCGCGATGATCTCGTTCTACACGTCGATCACCATGCTGCCCCTGGCCGACGCGGTCGGGATCAGCTTTTCCGCGCCGCTGTTCATGGCGGCGCTGGCGATCCCGATCCTGGGCGAGCGCGTCGGCGGATGGCGTTGGGTCGCATTGGCGGTCGGGTTCTCGGGCGTCCTCTTGATGATCCGTCCCGGTGGCGCGGTGCTGGAGATCGGCGCGGCCATCGCCCTGCTATCCAGCGTGTTCTACGCGGTCAACATGATCATCACGCGCAAACTCGGAACGGGCGAACCCGGTGCCAAGCTGATCGTCTACAGCAACCTGTTCCACCTGCTGATCGCCGGCCTGTGCATGATCACCCGCTGGGAGACCCCGCCGTTGCGCGATCTGGCGCTGATGGCATCGGTGGGCCTGATCGCCGGCTTCGCGCAATTCGCCCTGGTGCAGGCCTATCGCTCCGCGGCGATCGCCACCGTGGCGCCGTTCGACTACGTGATGATGATTTGGGCGGCGGGGTTCGGCTTCGTCATCTTCGCCGAGGTGCCGAACTGGCTCACGCTCCTGGGCGCCCTCGTCGTCGCCGTCAGCAATCTCGCCATCGTCGTCGGCGAGTCGCGGTGGCGTCAGCGGACCTGAAGCTCGCGCCGGGTGCTGATGATGGTCCAGGGCGCGCCATTCACCACGCGGCTCAGCTCGTAAGTGCCGACGTAGACACCCGTTGCCCAGCCGCCATCGGGCCGCTTGCGGCCAGCGAACTTGAACCACTGCGCGCGATTCCGGTCGTGCCGATCGCTGATCTCGACCACGGGCGCACCGTCGGGGCCGAGGATGCGAAGGATCTCGACGTCGCCATCCCGGGTACCGAAGACATCCACCCAGAAGACCAACGCCGCCGCGTCGGCGGCGACCACGCCGGCCACGTACGCCCCGCGTCGAGCCTGTTCGGGATCGGGTTCGCCCGTCGCGTACCCGGCGCTCAACAGGCCGCCGGGCACATAGACGAGGCCGCCCGCGTCGGCCCACAGCGGGGACCGCGCACCCCCGCAGGTCCACCCGGCTTCCGTCCCGACGAAGGGATCCACGGCCACGTCCGCCTGGCGCACCACGAACTCCAGGTGCGGGAACTCGGTGTTGCCCGACAGGCCGACCAGGCCGAGCGCATCGCCCGCGGACACTGGCTGGCCGGGCTCGACCGCGATGCTGCCCTGGCGCAGGTGGCTGTACTGGGTCTGCCAGCCGTCACCGTGGTCGATGATGACGGCGTTGCCCGCCTCCTTGCCGGCGACGGCAGCGGCGCCGGTCTGGCCCACGCTCACGTCCGCCATGCCGTCCCGCGTGCGCAGCACGACCCCGTCGGCGGCGGCGAGAACCGCGACCCCACCCGCCATCGCCACGTAGTTGGGCAGTCGAATGTCGGTGCCATCGTGGCCGTCGTAGGTCAAGGAGCCGCACGTGAAATCGGCCGTGGCGGGGCCCGGGTCGTGATCGAAGTAGTTCTGCACGAAGCAGGTCACGCCCAGCGCGCAGGCCGCGGGGAACGCGAACGCGGGCGCCTCCCCCGCGTGGGCAGGCGCGGCGAAGACGGCCGCGAGAACCGCGACGATGAGTTTCGCCACGCTCACCTCCTTAGGCCACTCGGAATGACGACCTGGAAGCGGGCTCCTTCCGGCCGGTCGGGGTCCGGGCCGACGTTTTCGGCACGGATCGTACCGCCAAGGCCGGCGACGATCTGCCGCGCGATACTGAGGCCGAGTCCCGAATGGGTCCCGAAGGCCTCGCCCTGGGGTCGTTGCGAATAGAACCGGTCGAAGACCGCCTCCAGGCGGTTGTCCGGGATGCCGGGTCCCTGGTCCTCGACCGTCACCTCGACATCGGCGTCGATCCGCCGGCCCCGGATGCGAATCGTTCCGCCCGGCGGGCTGAACGACAAGGCGTTGTCGACCAGGTTGCGGAAGACCTGGCCGAGCCGGCTCTCGTTGCCGCTGACGGTCAAATCGCCTTCGCTGTCGAGGGCGACCGCCGTGCCACCTTCGGGCTGCACCTCCACCAGCGTCTCCAGGAGGGTGGTGAGATCGACGGGGACGGCGTCGTCGCGGCTCATCTCGGCGTCCAGACGCGAGGCGTTGGCGATGTCGGTGATCAGGCGGTCGAGCCGGCGGACATCGTCGAGCGCGAGCAGGAGAAGCCGTTCGCGCTGGGCCGGCTCGCTCACCCGCGCCGCCACCTCGATGGCGCTCCGGAGCGAGGTCAGCGGGTTCTTGATCTCGTGGGCGACATCGGCGGCGAACCGTTCGGTCGCGTCCATGCGGCGGCCCAGGGTCTCGGTCATCTCGATCAGCGCGGCACTGAGCTCGCCGACTTCGTCCCCGTGGTCGGTGAAATCCGGGATGGCATCGGCGTGGCCACGGCCCTGGCGCACCAGGTCGGCGGCCGCGGCGAGGCGACGCACCGGCCTGGCGATGGTGCTGGCGAGGTAGAGCGACAGGAGCACGGTCAAGCCCAGCGTGAGGGCGAAGAGAAAGAAGATCGTCGAGCGCACTTCACGCAGTTCCTGGTCCGAGCGGGTCATCTGGGTCGAGACCATGAGCGCACCAAGGACCTGCTTGAACCGCTGCACGGGCACCGCGACCGTCAGGATGTCGCTGTCACGGCCGCCGTCGCGGAGCGCGGAACCGTCGCCCCCATCGAGTGCGCGCATCACCTCCGGATAGTCGCGCGCCCGCTGGGATGCGGCCTCGCGGTAGAGCGGCAGCGGAGTCAGACGCGGCAGCGGCGCCATGACGATCCGGTAGATCCGATCCCACCAGCGTCGCATCATTCCGGGGGGCGGCAATTCCTCGGCCTGCACGTCGCCGCCCGCGGTTTCCAGGTCGCGACTGTCGGCGATCATCGCGCCACCGGGGCCGAACAGACGGTAGCGCGACGCCGTCGATCCGCTGAGCCGACGTATGAGGGCGCGGGCTTCGCCGGTGTCGATCGACCCAGGGTCGTCCCCGGCACCGACTACGACGACGGTGCTGCCGAGCGCGCCGGCCACGAGGCGTCCTTCGTTCAGAAGCGCCGCCGTCTCGCCGGCGATCAGACCCTGCCGGTAGTTGTCGAGGTAAAGCAGGCCGGCGGCGAACAACACCAAGGGCAGAACATTGATGATGAGAATCCGCCGCATGAGCGGCGACGCCGGG
The DNA here is from genome assembly GCA_009694045.1 of Alphaproteobacteria bacterium. Lineage (GTDB taxonomy): Bacteria > Pseudomonadota > Alphaproteobacteria > SP197 > SP197 > SHVY01. The sequence goes on from SHVY01000011.1 coordinate 47,183, forward strand.
CGCCGCTTGGGCTCCCTCGTCGCGGCCGCGCGGGCGATCGGACGGGTGTCAGGCCTGCCGGTAGCGATAGCCAATGCCGTACAGGGTCTCGATGCCGTTGAAGTCCGTGTCCACTGCCTTGAACTTCTTGCGCATGCGCTTGATGTGGCTATCGATCGTGCGGTCGTCGACGTACGCCTCGTCGTCGTAGGCGGCATCCAGAAGCTGGTTGCGGCTCTTGACGTGTCCGGGGTGTTGGGCCAGGGCCTTGAGGATGAGAAACTCGGTCACGGTCAGCGCGATCGATTGGCCGCGCCAGGCGCAGAGGTGGCGCCCGGGATCCAGCACCAGATCACCGCGCTCGATCGGCGGATCGCCGGCGCCGGTTTTGCCCTTCTCCCGGCGCAGCTCGGCGCGCCGCAGAACGGCGTGAACCCGTTCGATCAGCAGGCGCACGGAAAACGGCTTGGCGATGTAGTCGTCGGCGCCCATGCGCAGGCCCATGGCCTCGTCGACTTCGTCGGCCTTGGAGGTCAGGAAGATCACCGGCATGTCACCATCCCGGCGCAGTCGTCCGAGCAGTTCGAGGCCGTCCATCCGCGGCATCTTGATGTCCAGCACGGCAAGGTCGACCGGCTCCTGACCGATGCCGCGCAGGGCGGCGGCGCCATCGGTGTAGGATTTCACGCGATAGCCCTCGGCCTCGAGCGCCATGGTGACCGAGGTCAGGATGTTACGGTCGTCATCGACCAGGGCGATGGTTTGCGGCATGTTGGTCTCGACGTTCATGGACGGGGATCCTTGTGGAACCCCAACAGAGTCCATGTGGATTATGTCCTATTTTGGACGGGAGACGGGAGTGTCATCGTCGCCAACCCATGAACCCCCCGCAGCCGTCGCGCGCCGCCTGGTTCGCGGCGCGACGACCGCGACCTTGGCAACCACGCTGGCCGGGGACCGGCCCTGGCCGTACGCGTCCCTGGTGCAGATCGCGACCGATGACGCCGGCGCGCCCCTGCTGCTCATTTCGACCCTGGCCCAACACACCAGGAACATTGCCGCCGATAGCCGGGTTTCGGTCCTCGTCGATGGCACCATCGGCCTGGACGAACCCCTGACGGGACCGCGGGTGAGCCTCCAGGGGCGCGCCGTGGTGTCCGCGGGCGGGCGCGACCGAGCCCGCTACCTGGCCCGCTACCCGGCAGCGCGGGTTTACGCGGGATTCGGCGATTTCCAGCTCTATCGAGTGGTGCCGGAACGCGGGCATCTGGTGGCTGGGTTCGGGCGGATCACGTGGATCGACGGCGCGGACCTGACGCTCGCCCCCGACCAGGCCTTAGCGATCGGGGCGATCGAGGATGGCGTGCTTGCGCACATGAACCGGGATCACACCGACGCCGTCCAGGCCTATGCCGAAACGCTGCCGGGCGTAGCCGGAGACGGCGCGGTGCTGGTCGGGTTCGACGCCGAGGGTTGCGATCTGCGGGTCGGCGCGCGCCTATACCGCTTGACGTTCGCGGCGCCGGTGACCGACGCTGCCTCGGCACGGGCGACCCTGGCCCGGCTCGCGGCCGAAGCCAAGGCGAAAAAGTAAACCATTGCACGTCGTTGGCATGGGGCTTGCCACGGCGGGGGAGGCGGGCTTGAATCCTGTTTCGTATCGGTTCGCGCGACGCCCCCTTGTTAACTCCTTCGTTGTTAACTCCCTCCACGAACCAGGATTTGGTAAACGCATGCGACAGTTCGGTCCGATCATCAGCAGTCATGGGGTGGAGAAGCAGGGCCTCAAGAACCTTGCCGAGGTCCATTGGAATCTCTCGGTGCCGGCCCTGTACGAGGTCATTCTGCGCCGTGGCGAGGGCGTCGTTGCGGCCGGCGGGCCGCTGGTCGTCCGCACCGGACAGCACACCGGGCGGTCGGCCGCCGACAAGTTCATTGTCAAGGAGCTGGCAAGCGAATCGGACATCTGGTGGGGCCAGGTCAACCGCCCCATGTCGGAGTCCCAGTTTTCCGGGCTCAAGCGGAAGATGCTGGCGTACCTCCAGGGGCGCGAGGTGTTCGTCCAGGATCTTTACGCCGGTGCCGATCCCGTGCACCGCCTGCCGGTGCGGATCGTCACCGAGCTTGCCTGGCACAGCCTGTTCATCCGCCATCTGCTGATCGACGCCGGCGCCCATCGGGCGAATTTCACGCCCGAGTTCACGATCATCGACGCGCCCGGCTTCCTGGCCGATCCGGCCGAGGATGGGACGCGCAGCGAGGTCGTCATCGCCGTCAACTTCGCCGAACGCGTGGTCCTGATCGGCGGCACGTCCTACGCCGGCGAGATCAAGAAATCGGTGTTCACGATCCTCAACTACCTGCTGCCCGCCGCGGCGGTGCTGCCGATGCATTGCTCGGTGAACGTCGGGGCGGCGGGTGATTCGGCCGTGTTCTTCGGGCTGTCCGGGACCGGCAAGACGACCCTGTCGGCCGACCCGACCCGGACCTTGGTCGGCGACGACGAGCACGGCTGGTCGGAGCGCGGCGTGTTCAACTTCGAGGGCGGCTGCTACGCCAAGGTTATCCGCCTCAGTCCCGAGGCGGAGCCGGAGATCTACGCGACCACCCGGCGATTCGGCACGGTGCTGGAGAACGTGGCGATCGATCCGGCCACCGGCGAGCTGAACCTGGACGATGCCGGCCTCACCGAGAACACCCGGGGCGCCTATCCCTTGGGGTTTATTCCGAACGCCTCGATCACGGGAACCGCCGGCCATCCGGGGAACGTCGTCATGCTGACGGCCGACGCCTTCGGGGTCCTGCCGCCAATCTCGCGGCTGACGCCCGATCAGGCGATGTACCACTTCCTGTCGGGCTACACGGCCAAGGTTGCCGGGACCGAGAAGGGCCTGAGCAACGAACCCCAGGCGACGTTCTCGACCTGCTTCGGCGCGCCCTTCATGCCGCGGCATCCAGCCGTCTACGCCCGCATGCTGGCGGACCGCATCTCGCGCTACAAGACCGACTGCTGGCTGGTCAACACCGGCTGGAGCGGCGGGGCGTTCGGCGTCGGGTCGCGCATGAAGATCGCCTATACCCGGGCGCTGCTGCGCGCGGCGCTCGACGGTTCGCTGCGGGGCGTGGCCGTGCGGCGCGACGAGAACTTCGGCCTGGCGGTGCCGCGGTCCTGTCCCGACGTGCCGACGGATGTCCTCGATCCGCGTTCGACGTGGCGCGACAAGCAGGCCTACGACACCATGGCGAAGGAGTTGTGCGGTCGATTCCACGATAATTTCCGACAGTTCGCGCCGCATGTGGACGAGGATGTGACGGCTGCGGGGCCGCGCTTGGCGGCCTAGATCGGGCCCTTTCCGCAGGAGCGTTTGGTGGGGCCAGCAAGGGCGAGTCGGTGAACCTCGGCGAGCGCTACTTCAGCCGGATCGGGAACGACGCTCAGGCCGAAGGGGCGATGCACGCCGTGGCGCTCGGGTACTACGTGCTCGCGGCCCTGCAAGCGGTGAGCGGCTCCGTCATGTCCGTCATAGCGGAGGGCAATCGGGCGATCGCGATCGTCGACACGCTCCTGATCTTCTTGGCGTTCAACATGCAGCGGAGCCGCAGCCGCGTGTTCGCCGTGGGTTTGATGTTGGCCGCGCTGTTGGCGCTGTCCTCGACGATTCTTACGCGGATGGGACTTCTGAACGGCGGGGCGGATGTCTTTCTCGCGGTCGCCAGCGTCTATCTCGCCGGGCGCGCCGTCTACGCCACGACGGCCTATCACCGCCGCCGCGGAAGCCATGTCGATTTGCGGATCGCGGCGATCAAGAACCTGGTCGGGCTCGCGCTGTTCGGGGTGTTCGGGCTGCTGGTCGGCGCGGCCGACGACGCCGGCATGGCGCTGGGGCCCCAGCAACCGACGCTCCTGAGCATGATCCTGCTGCTGTCGGTCATGGTCTACAGCCTGGCCTTCGCGTCGTGGTTTCCCTGGCTCGGCCGGCGATCGATCATGCAATCGACGCGCCCGACGGGGACTTGAGTCCCCGCCGGGGAACGTCGCCGCATCACGCCACGAGCCTCCGGTCATTGTCGTTGTCGTAGTCGTTCCAGGCGAAGGTCTGGGCGACATACGGGATCTCCGACCGGCTGAGACCGATATCCCGGAGCGTGCGGTCGTCGAGCCGGCCGAGCTCCCGGGCAACCGACTGCTCCCGCACGGCGCTGACCAGGAACCGGGACAAACGCGCGGCGGCCGCGCCGATCCACCGGAATGGCTTGGCGGATGACTCGGTCCGGGTCTTGGCCGCCGGGGCGTGGGTCACGACGTCGTGTTGCCGAAAATCGGCACTACCGCCGTATCCCGCGCCATAGATGGAGGTTAGTATTTCGAACATCGTCATGGTCCTTGCTCCTTGTCCCACCCGGCGCCAGGATTGGCTCATTACTGGCCTATGTGGGAGAAATATGCGACGCCTCGGGCCGATGACAAACGACCAATCCTCATATATCACGTGAGAAAAAGTATCGTATAGCCATGGCCAGACGCCTGCCACACCTGAACGCTCTGCGTGCCTTCGAGGCGGCCGGACGGCACGGCAGTTTCACGCGCGCGGCGGCGGAGCTGCATGTGACTCACGCCGCCATCAGCCATCAGGTGCGGGCGCTCGAGGAGCATCTCGGCGTGTCCCTGTTCCGGCGGACCACGCGGGCCGTGAAGCTGACCGACGCGGGTCAAACGCTGCTGCCGGTGATGACCAAGGCGCTTGATGCCATGGCGGATGCGATCCAGCGGCTCGGCGCCGACGACGCGACCGGTTCCCTGACGGTCGGCGTGACCCCGGCCTTCGCGGCCCGCTGGCTGGTGCCGCGCCTCGCCGGGTTTCAGGCCGCCCATCCCGAGATCGACGTGCGGCTGGCGCCGTCGTACCAGCTCGTCGATTTTACCCGCGACGAGGCCGACCTGGCGGTGCGCTATGGGCACGGGCGCTGGTCTGGCGTGCGCGCCGACAAGCTGCTGTCCCTCGACACCGTTCCGGTGTGCAGCCCGGCGTTGCTCACGGGACCAAACCCGCTGCGGACGCCGGCCGACCTCAAGCACCACACCCTTCTGCACGATGACCTTGGCGAGGTCTGGCGCCGCTGGCTGGTGGCCGCCGGGATCGACGGCATCGACCCGACCCGGGGTCCGAAGTTCGGCGACGAAAACCTGATGCTGCAGCAGCCATCCAGGGCCAGGGCGTCGCGGTGAGCGAGAGCGCGCTGGTCGCCACCGACATCGCCGCCGGCCGGTTGGTGCGGCCGTTCGACGTCGTGTTGCCATCCGCCGCCGGCTATTACGTGGTCTATCCCACCCGATCCGCCGATCGCCGCAAGGTCAAGGTCTTCCGCGACTGGCTGTTCGCCGAGGCGGAGGCCGCTACCGAGGGCCGGACCGTGGGTTCGCGGTAGAGTCGTGGCGCGGGCCGGCGGCGATCGACTTCTGGCGATCGAAATCGGCCCGCTTCTGGGCGATCTCCTCGGGGTTCAGCCGCGCGATGTTCGCGTAGTCGAGCTTCCAGTCCGGATCGGCGCTCCAGGCCAGGGGCGACTGCACGGTGGTGCGCGGGCCCGGGGCCGCCTCCAGGACGCGCAGGGCCAATTCCAGGGTGAAGGCCTGGGAGGCGGGGTCGTGCGGCCGCCCGGCGGCGTTGCCGAGGGGAAAATCGGAAAACAGCAACCGGGGCACGCCCACGTACTCGATGATGTCCTTGGCGCAGCCCATGACGACGGTGGCGATCCCGGCCGCTTCCAGGAGCCGCGCGATCAGGGCCGCGGTCTGGTGGCAAACCGGGCAGTTGGGCACCAGGATCGCCGCGTCCGCGCCGTCGGCCTGGCAGCGGGCCACGATCTCGGGGCCGTCGCGGTCGAGCGTCATCCGGTGGCTGCGGTTGGTGGGCGCACCGTGGAATCGCGGCGCGAGGGCGATGCGACCCTCTTGCGCGCGACGGCGAAGTTCGGGAAGCGGAAAATAGGTGCCGGGATCCGCCGCCGTCGTGTGCTTGCGGTCGATGGCGATGTGGGAAATCCGGAGGTCGTGGTCCCGCGCCGCAGCGCCGGAATAGACATCGTGGAACTTGGCGGCCGCGTTGTAGGGCGCCCCGGGTCCCTGGTCCCCCTTGTCCGGCTGGTGGGGTGCCGCCGTGGTGACGAGGGCGACCCGGCTGGCGGCCAGCGGCTTGGCCAGCGGCTGGAACGGCACGCCGGCGTAGTGCGCCCATTCGTAGGGCGCGCCATAGCCCAGCGCCTGGTAGTACTCCTGGATCCGCGCGAGGTACGGGATCGGCGCGTCGTGGGACGGGGCAAAGCCAAAGGCATCCGCACGGTCGGTGGTCAAACGCCTGTCTCCTCGGTCGGCGGCGAATGATAGCATCCTCGGTCGGTGGGAAGGGGAAGGGGCCCCGATGGTCGACCAGAGCCTGCGCGGGTTTCTCGACGATCTCGAGGCCAGGGGCGATCTGCATCGGATCACCCGATCGGTCGACCCCAGGTTCGAAATCGGGGCGATCCTGGCGTTGCGGGATCGGGGACCGGCGCAGCTCTTCCAGAACGTCGCGGGCCACGCCCTTCCGCTGGTCGGCAACCTGTTCAACGGGCGCGATCGGATCGCCCGGGCGCTCGGCGTCCAGGCGGGCGATCTCGACGCCCATTGCCAGGAAGCGCTGCGCCGCCCGGTGCCGCCGCGCATCGTCGCCACGGCACCGGTTCAGGAGGTCGTACGGCGGCAGGATCTGGATCTCGGACGGCTCCTGCCCGTGCCGCACTGGTTCGAACGCGAGGCCGCGCCCTACATCACGGCCGGGGTGATCGTCGCCAAGGATCCCGAAACGGGTCGCCGCAACGTCTCGATCGCGCGGCTTCGCCTCGAAGGCGGTGCGCGGCTGCTGGCCGGCATCGCCCGCAATCATCACCTGGCGATCCTGGCCGAGAAGGCCCGGTCGCGCGGGCGTTCGCTCGAGATTGCCGTCGCCATCGGCAACCACGCCGCGGTGCTGCTCGGCTCGCAGATGTACGTGGCCCTCGGCGAGGACGAGTTCGACATCGCCGGCGGGTTGCTCGGCGCACCCGTCGACCTGGTGGCGTGCAAGACCGTCGATCTCGAGGTTCCGGCGGCGGCCGAGATCGTCCTCGAGGGCGTGCTCGATCCGGACCAGACGATCCCGGAAGGTCCGGTCTCGGAATTCCCCGGGTTCTACGTCGACTACGGGCCGGGCATCGGGGTCGAAATCCGCTGCGTCACCCAGCGGCACGATGCGATCTATCAGGCGATCCTGCCGGGATTGGCCGCCGAGCATTGCCTGCTCGGCGCCGTGGCGATCGGCGCGACCCTGACCCGCGACCTGCGTCGGGTCATCCCCGCCGTCCGCCGGGTGTTCGTGACCGAAGGCGGCATGGGGCGGCTGCACGCGGTCATCGCCATGCATCGCCCGCGTCTGGGCGAAGGCAAGTGCGCGGCCCTGCTCGCCTTCGGAACCGTCAACCTGCTGAAGTTGATCACGGTCGTCGACGACGATATCGACCCGGAGGATTCGCGGGCCGTCGAGTGGTCGCTGGCCGCACGGTTCCGCGGGCACGAGGACCTGATCGTGCTGCCGGGGGTGAAGGCCGACCGCTGCGATCCCGTGCACGAGAACCTGGTGGTCACCAAGGTCGCCATGGTCGCAACGACTCGGCCGGGCGACGGCGAGCCCCACGGCCGTTCCGAGTTCGCCCGGCCGCCGCGGGACATCCTGGATCGCGTCACCCGCGACCTCGCCAGCTACTGACGGATTGGGAGAACGACCCTTGACCGTGATCATCGACACGCGGCACGACCTGACCTTGGCCGGATTCTCTCGTGCGGCCTGGCAGGGTGAGCGGCTGGAGCCGACCCGCGCCGCCCTCGCCCGGGTGGCGGCGGCCCGCGAAGGATTCTTGCGTTATCTGGCGAACCTCGGCGACGGTTCGATCTACGGCGTCACCTCCGGCTGGGGCTACAACGCCAGGCGGCGCATTCAACCCGACGAGCAACACGCCTTCGACAATCGGCCGCTGGTGGCCGGTGCTGCGTCGTTCGGCGACCCGCTACCAACCCGCGTGGTGCGCGGCATCCTGTTCGCCCGGCTCGCGAATCTGATCGACGGCCACAGCGCCACGACCCCGCGCATGGTCGAGGCGGTGGTCGCCATGCTGAACGGGGAGCGACCGGTGCCGCCGGTGCCGGCGGATGGCAACGGCTCGGCCGGCGAGATCCTGGCGCTCTATCACCTGTTCGCTCCGCTGTCGCAAACGTTGGATATGGCGGTCAAGGAGAAGGGCGGGCTGGTGAACGGCGCACCTTGCGCCGCCGCGCTCCTGGCCGACGGGGCTTTGGCGGCGGAGCGGCGCTGGGCACTCGCCGCCGAGGTCTTCGCCCTGTCGTTCGAGGCCATCCGGGCGCCCGTGGAATCGCTTGATCCGCTGCTCGGCGTCCTGTGGAACGACGCGGACGCGGCGGCGGCGCTGCATCTGCTCGGCCGGTTGCTCGCGGACGCCAGCGATGTCCGCCGCGGCTACCAGGCCCCGGTGAGCTTTCGGATTCTGCCGAAGGTGCTGGGGCGCGCCCTGCGCGCCCAGCGGGTGGCGGCGGCGGCGGCGAACGCGGCGCTGACGGCGGTGACCGACAACCCGGTCTACATCCCACCCGAGGCCGCGCATCCCGACGGGCGCTGTTTCTCGACCGGCGGCTATCACGACGCCAACGCCGTCCCGGCTCTGGATGCGTTGACCGCGAACGCCGCCGATCTCTGCCTGCTGGCGGAGCGCCATGCGACCAAGCTGTTGGACGGCGCCATGTCCGGTCTGCCCGACAAGCTGTTGCCAAACGCGGCCGCGATGCCGGGCGGCGTGGGATCGGTGGCCTATCTGCCGGCAGCGATCAACGGGTTCCTCGAAACCGCGCGGGCCGCCGCGACGGTGACGCTGCTGCCGGGGGCCGAGGGCTCCGGGTTCGGCCAGGACGACATCGCCTCGCCGATCTTCCCGGCCTGGCACAAGCACGAGACCGCCGGGCGCGCGCTGGAGCGGGCGCTCGCCGTGCTGGGCGTCGTTGCCTCCCAGGCCCTGCGGGTGACCGACCGGGGGGCGCCGCGTGCCCTGCGCGACCGGCTCGATCGCATCAGGAGTCTCGTCGCCCCGGTCGAGGAGCCGTCGCTCCGTGGGCTCGGATCGGAGTGTGGGGTGCTCGCGGATGCCTTCAGAGGCGAGATCTACGGCATCGTCGCCGCCGGGCCCGGATGATAGCTTCGCTCGACCGAGGGAGGGGTGCGATGGGCTTCAACGAACAGGTGGATCGTGCGGGCGTGGTGTCGAGCTGCCGGGACCTGCTGCGGTTCCAGGCGATGTTCAGCCGGCACTTCGCGGGATCGCCGGCCAGGCGGTTCGGCAGGGACGGCGAGGCGGCGGTGCTGGCGGGCCTGGGGCGCTACGGCGAATACCGCGCCGGGCTGATCAAGGAGAACCTCAGGAAGGCGAAGGTGCCGCTGACGGCCCGGGGCCTGATCGAGCATTGGGACATGGCCGATGTCCACCTGCTGGAGGAGTCGGGCACGGGCGAGATCGCCGGAAGCCATCGCGCCGTCACCGTGACCACGAGCGATTCGGCCGATTGGGAGCGTTGGCGGGAGTACGACAACGGGGTCGAACTCGCGCGGCTCTACTACCGCGGCGTCCTGCCCGGCATCGCCAAGGGGCTCAAGTGCGATGTCGCCTTCGATGTCGCGGCACTCGATCTGGCGAAGCCTTGGCCGGTCACGTGGACGGTCGCCGGTGCCGCGCCCGGCCGCAAGGGAGCGGTCAAGACCCGCATCTTCGGCCGGCTGGACGATGCCGTGGCCATGGCGCGGCGGACCTCCATGAACAACGGGGCCCTGTATTTCTTCTGCGCCGACGAGGAGACCAAGCGCTTCGACATGCTGGGCGAGGCGGAGCTGCGGCAACACGTGCGCGACCTCGCCCACGAGCGCGCCGACCGCCAGAAGGCGGCGCACCAGGCCGCCGGCTGGGACCTGAACGTGAAGACCCTGATGGACAATTGGGACGGCCAGCTCATCTCGATCTGGCAGTTCAATCCGGGCATGCTCACGCCGGGGACCTGGCACCAGGACTGCACCTGGTGCCCCTACGCGGCGGCGTGGGACAAGCTCGGGTCACGCGCCCTGGACCTGGGCTACATCTATGACTACGAGCTGCACCCGACCTATTATCGGCGCTATCACCCGGACATGGTCGTGCAGTTCGAGGCGATCAAGACGCGGGGCGATTCCATGTGCAAGTTCCGCATCTCGCTGCCCGCGAAGCAGAAGCCGGGCGAGCCGGGATTCAAGGGCTATAACGGAAACGACGCGTGATCCATCTCGGTGGGGCGACGCAATCGCGCTTCGCTCCGGTCCGCGAGGCGTTCGCCGAGAACCTGAGGCTCGGCGAGGATCTGGGTGCCGGCTTCGCCGTGGTCCGTGACGGCGAGACCCTGGTCGACCTGTGGGGCGGTTACGCCGATGTCGCGCGGACGCGGGAGTGGCAGGCCGACACCCTGGTGAACATCTGGTCGGTGACGAAGGGGGTGGTGGCCTTGGCCGTGGCCCTGCTGGTGGATCGCGGCAAGCTCGCCTACGACGATGCCGTGGCGAAGCACTGGCCCGAGTTCGCCGCGGAAGGCAAGGGGGCGATCGGCGTCGGGGTGATGCTGTCGCATCAGGCGGGCCTCGCGGGCCTGCGCCAGCCCACGACGATCGAGGATTTCTACGCCTGGGACCCGATCGTCGCAGGCCTGGCGGCGCAGGCCCCGCTGTGGCCGCCCGGGACGGCCGCCGGATACCATTCCCTGACGTTCGGCCACCTCGCGGGCGAGTTGATCCGGCGGATCGATGGACGCTCGCCGGCGGCTTTCCTGCGGGAGGAGTTGGCACGTCCGCTCGGCGCCGATTTCCATCTCGGCCTGGCCGCATCCGAGGAACCTCGCGTGGCGGAGATCCTTCCCCTCGTCGCCGATCCGCTGCCCGCCCTCCCGGCGATCGGGTGGTACGCCAACAACCCGCCGCTGGATCCCGCGTGGCCGAACGCGCGAACCTGGCGCGCGGCGGTGGTGCCGGGTGCCAACGGGCACGCGACCGCGCTCGCGCTGGCGCGCCTGTTCGGGGCGCTGGGCAGGCCCCGGCCGCTTCTGGGGACGGCCGCGCTCGCCGATCTTTCGCGCGAGCGGTTCGACGGCATGGACCTGGTCCTCCAGGACCGCTCCCGGCTCGGTGCCGGGGTTTTCCTCAACCAGGACGGCGCCTACGGGCCAAACCCGGATGCGTTCGGGCACGGCGGCTGGGGCGGTTCGTGCGCCTTCTACGACCCGATCAAACGGGTCGGCGTCGGCTACGTCATGAACTGGATGCGCCCCGAGCCCCCGCCGCAACCCCGCAGACGCCGCCTGATCGACGCGCTCTACGCGGCGCTGTCGTAGGTCACGCGGTCAACCACCGTTCTCGTCGGACAAGCGCGGCAAGCCTAAAGCCTTCGCCGCGGACAACAGCGTGTGGCCGGCCTCGGCGACGAAGGCCTGGCGGATCTTGCGGCCCTCCTCGGTCCTGACCGGAATGTTCTGCAGGTTGGGGTCGGTCGAGGCGAGGCGGCCCGTGGAGGCTCCGGCCATGGCGTAGGAGGTGTGCACACGCCCGGTGGCCGGGTTGATCTGCTCGGTCAGGGTATCGGTGTAGGTGCTCTTGAGCTTGGCGAGCTGGCGCCATTCCAGCACCATGGCCGGCAGGGCATGACCCTGGGCAGCCAGATCCTCGAGGATGTCGGCGCCGATAGCGTACGCGCCGGTCTTGCCCTTCTTGCCGCCGCCCAGGCCCTGCTCGTCGAACAGCACCTCGCCGAGCTGCTTGGGCGAGCCGATCGAGAACGGCCGGCCAACGAGCTTGTGGATCGCGTGCTCGAGCGTCACCAGCCGCCGGCCGAAATCATCGGACAGCCGAACCAGCGTCGCCCGGTCCCGCCGCAGGTCGTGGCCATCTCCCATCGGGACAAGCCTCGCGACGGGCCGGCCATGACGGGTAATGACGATTTCTTCGCCACGTTCGGCCCGTTCCAGAAGCGCGGAGAGCTTGTTCTTGGCCTCGAAGGCGCCGATGCGCATGGGATTGTGATCCAGCTAGAATAAGCTAGACTAATATTAGGTCGCCCCCTGCGCGATACGATTTTCGCGCGCTTAGTGCGCCTCGGCCCAGGAGCGGCCATGGCCGGTGTCGACGACCAGGGGCACGGTGAGTTTGGCGGCGCCTTCCATGGTGCGTTTGACCACGGCGGCGGTCGTCTCCAACTCGGCGTCGGGCACCTCGAACAACAGCTCGTCGTGGACCTGAAGCAGCATGCGGGCCGCGAGCTTCGCCTTGGCCAGGGCGGGCGGTACGCGGATCATCGCCCGCTTGATGATGTCGGCGGCCGCGCCCTGCAGCGGCGCGTTGATCGCCGCCCGTTCGTAGAAGCCGCGCCGCGCCGGGTTCTTGTCGGCGATCCCGGGGGTATGGACCCGGCGGCCGAACGCCGTCGTCACGTAGCCGTGGCCGCGGGCGAACGCCTTGGTCCGCTCCATGTAGTCGCGGATCCCGGGATAGCGCTCGAAGTACGCCTTGATGTACGCCGCCGCGTCGCCTTGCGGGATGCCGAGCTGGCGGGCGAGGCCGAAGGCGCTGATGCCGTAGATGATCCCGAAGTTGATGGCCTTGGCGTTGCGCCGGACCATGGGGTCCATGCCCGCCACCGGGACCCCGAACACCTGGCTCGCGGTCAAGGCGTGGATGTCCACGCCGGCGGCGAACGCCTGGCTGAGCGCCGGCACGTCGGCCACGTGGGCCAGCAGCCTGAGCTCGATCTGCGAGTAGTCGGCGGACAACAGCGTGTGGCCGGCCTCGGCGACGAAGGCCTGGCGGATCTTGCGGCCCTCCTCGGTCCTGACCGGAATGTTCTGCAGGTTGGGGTCGGTCGAGGCGAGGCGGCCCGTGGAGGCTCCGGCCATGGCGTAGGATGTGTGCACACGCCCGGTGGCCGGGTTGATCTGCTCGGTCAGGGTATCGGTGTAGGTGCTCTTGAGCTTGGCGAGCTGGCGCCATTCCAGCACCCTGGCCGGCAGGGCATGACCCTGGGCAGCCAGATCCTCGAGGATGTCGGCGCCGGTAGCGTACGCGCCGGTCTTGCCCTTCTTGCCGCCGCCCAGGCCCTGCTCGTCGAACAGCACCTCGCCGAGCTGCTTGGGCGAGCCGATCGAGAACGGCCGGCCAGCGAGCTTGTGGATCGCGTGCTCGAGCGTCACCAGCCGCCGGCCGAAATCATCGGACAGCCGAACCAGCGTCGCCCGGTCCACCTTGATCCCGGCCCGTTCCATGTCGCGGAGCACCGGGATCAGGGGCCGCTCGACGGTCTCGTACAGGGTGACCAGATGCTCGGGCACCAGCCGCGGCTTGAGCAAGCGATGGAGTCTGAGGGTCACGTCGGCGTCCTCGGCGGCGTAATCGCGGGCGCGGTCGAGCGCCACCAGGTCGAAGGTCACCTGGCCCTTGCCGCTGCCGGCCACGTCCTTGAACGCGATGGTGGTGTGGTCCAGGTGGTGCTTGGCGAGGAAATCCATGTTGTGCTCGTGCAGCCCGCCTTCGAGCACGAAGGACAGCAGCATGGTGTCGTCGACGGGGGTCACGTCGATGCCGTAACTGGCTAGCACCACCGCGTCGTACTTGATGTTGTGGCCGATCTTGAGAACCGCCGGGTCGGCCAGCAGCGGCTTGAGCCGGGCCAGACCGGTCGCGCGGTCGATCTGGCGCACCGGCTGGTCGAACGCGTCGCGCTGGCGGTGGGCGAGCGGCACGTAACACGCCTGGCCCGGAACCAGGGCCAGCGAGACGCCGACCAGCTCGGCCTGGGTGGCGTCGAGCGAGGTCGTCTCGGTATCGACCGCGACCCAGCCCTGGCGCGTCGCGCGCGCGATCCAATCGTCGAGCCGGTCCAGGGCCTGGATCAGCTCATAGCCGGTCGTCGCCACGGGCTCCGCCGGTTTCGCCGCCGTCTTCTCCGGCTGGGTGCCGAGCCAGGCGTAGGCCCGGGGGATCATCGACTTGAAGCCCTGGGCCTCGAGGAAGCCGATCAGGGTGGGGGCGTCCGGCTTGCGCACCGTCAGATCGTCGAGCGGGGTGGGCAGCGGGACATCGTCCCTGAGGGTGACGAGACGCAGGGATACGCGGGCGAGCTCGGCGTGGGTTTCCAGGTTCTCGCGCCGCTTCGGCTGCTTGATCTCCGCCGTGTGGGCGAGAACGCTCTCCACGTCACCGTAGGCGCCGATCAGCTCGGCCGCGGTCTTAACGCCGATGCCGGGGATGCCGGGCACGTTGTCGCTGGAATCGCCCGCCAGGGCCTGGACCTGGATCACCTTGTCGGGGGTCACGCCGAACTTCTCCAGCACCTCCTTCTCGCCGATGGGCCTGCCCTTGATGGCGTCGTACATGACGACGCCGTGGCGGATGAGCTGCATCAGGTCCTTGTCGGAGGAGACGATGAAGACCTCGGCGCCGACGTCGCAGGCCTGCCGGACGTAGGTGGCGATGATGTCGTCCGCCTCGAACCCCGCGAGCTCGATGGCCGCGATGTTGAGGGCGCGGGAGGCCTCGCGCACCAGGGCGAACTGGGGCACCAGCTCGGGCGGGGCCTCGGGGCGGTGCGCCTTGTACTCGGGGTAGATGTCGTTGCGGAAGGTCCGCCGGCCGGCGTCAAAGATGCACGCGATCGAGTCCGCTTGGGTATCGGCCAGGACCTTCATCACCATATTGGTGAAGCCGAACACAGCGTTGACCTGAGTTCCATCCGGCCGGGGCATCGGCGGCAAGGCGTGAAAGGCCCTGAAGATGAACCCGGACGCGTCGATCAGGACGAGACGATGGGGCTTCGCCATCCGAGCCCTAGTGGGCCGCCGGAGCCTTGGCGCCCTCCTTCAGAACGAAGCGTCGGCCGCAGTACGGGCAATCGGTGCGCCGTTGCGTTCCCAGATCGAGGAAGACGCGCGGGTGGCCAAGCGTGCCGCCGCCGCAGGCGACCTTGCCGGTCTCGACCTCGACCGTCTCGACGGGTTCCATGGCGCGGCTCGTTTCGTTGACCGGATTCGCGAGCAGATGATACCCATTGCGCCGACGCATTCAACCCCAGGGAATCGCCCTTGCATGAACCGGACGTGGCCGTCCGCCTGCGCGGCCTGACCAAGGTCTACCGCCGCCGCGACGGCGTGAACGAAGCCCTGGGGTGCATCGACCTGGATGTGCCGCGCGGGGCGTTCTTCGGCCTCCTGGGTCCCAATGGCGCGGGCAAGTCGACCCTCAT
Organism: Alphaproteobacteria bacterium; assembly: GCA_009694045.1. GTDB lineage: Bacteria > Pseudomonadota > Alphaproteobacteria > SP197 > SP197 > SHVY01. The sequence continues at coordinate 62,540 of SHVY01000011.1, forward strand.
CAACATCCTTGCCGGTCTGGTCATCAAGTCCGCGGGCGAGGCCGTGGTCTGGGGTTACGACATCGATACGAACCCGCGCCTAGCCCGAGCCTCGATCGGCGTGGTACCGCAGGAGTTGAACATCGACCCGTTCTTCACCCCGCGCGAGACCCTCGAGCTGCAGGCGGGGCTCTATGGGGTGCCGGCAAGGCTGCGGCAGACCGACGAGATCCTGGCGGCCGTGGGGTTGACCGATCAGGCGCACGTCTACGCCCGGACGCTCTCCGGCGGCATGCGGCGGCGGCTCCTGGTCGCCAAGGCCATGGTTCACCGTCCGCCGGTCCTGGTGCTGGACGAACCGACGGCGGGGGTCGACGTGGAGCTGCGCCGCCAGTTCTGGCGCTACGTCGCCAAGCTGCACGCCGATGGGACGACGATCCTGCTCACCACGCATTACCTGGAGGAGGCCGAGCGCTTCTGCGACCGGATCGCGATCATCGACCACGGCCGGCTGATCGCCTGCGAGTCGACGGAATCGCTGGTTCGCCGGCTGGACCGCAAGATCGTGAAGCTAACCATCGCCGGCGGCCTCACCGCGATCCCGACGAGCTTGCAGGCCTGGCAAACCTCGATCACGCCCCTGGGCCGCCTGGCGATCGCCTACCAGCCGAGCCGCATGCACATCGAGGAGATCCTCTCGATCGTCCGCGCGGCGGGTCTCGTCATCACCGATCTTTCGACCGAGGAAGCGGCGCTCGAGGACATCTTCCTCGACCTGACGGCGGGCGGTTCCGGCAAACGGGCCCAGGCGGATCACGGCCGGTTGTAGGGGTTGGTAGGACTTTTTTACCGGCCACGATCCATGATCGGGGCCGCGCCGGACTGGGCACGCCACGGCGGCGAGGTTTCAGGGTTGGAGCTCGGGAATGCGGCGGATGCTCATGGGACGACGAATCCTCATCATCGACGACGACCCCGTGGCGCAGGAGCTGCTGACGCTTTGGCTGACCGATGCAGGGTACGAGGTCGTCACCGCGGCCGACGGCGCGGAGGGATTCGTCGAGCTGGATCGCCGTACCCCCGACGTCATTCTCTGCGACCGCATCATGCCCATCATGTCGGGATTCGAGTTTCTCGACCGGCCTCGCAGGGATTACCCTGCGCTCGATCGTATCCCGTTCGTGTTCCTGACGGCGCTCGCCGATCAGCGCGACGTCGACATCACCCGAGATCTCAACCCGAGCGCCTACCTGGCCAAGCCAATCCAGAGAAAGACCCTGTTCGCGGCGCTGGCCACCCTGTCGCTGCCGGTCGCCGCCGAACCATGACAATGCGGCCTGCCGCATCAGCATATCCTTAACCAAACCCTGAGTATCGTGAACCCGACGATGACGTTCCAAGGGTTGATGCCATGCATGTCCTCATCGTTGACGATGAAGAGTTGGTACGCGGGTTCCTGACCAGCGTCCTGGCTTCGGCTGGGTACGAGGTCGCCGCCGCGGCCGACGGTGTGGAAGGACTAGCCGAGATCTCGCGTCGGTGTCCGGACATCATACTTTGCGATCGGCTGATGCCGAGGATGTCCGGCCACGAGATGTTGGAGATCATCCGTCGTGATTGGCGATCGCTGGACGAGGTCCCGTTCCTGTTCTTGTCCGTTCTTTCCGACCAGCGGGACTTCGATACGGTGAGCGACCTGCGTCCCACGTCCTACTTGACTAAACCGATCAGGAAGAACGAGCTGCTTCAAGCCCTCGCGGGCATCGTCGGGGCTGCTCGGTCCGGAACGGCGTAGGCCCACCCGCTTAAGCTTGAGACGGGGCGCGGCTTTCGCGTAAGCTCCCGCCCGCGCGCACCCGTAGCTCAGATGGATAGAGCGCTGCCCTCCGAAGGCAGAGGTCGCCCGTTCGAGTCGGGCCGGGTGCGCCAGTTTCCTGAGACTGCACAAGCTCAGGTACCCACGCGGCACCCACGGCGATTGACGAAAAGCGTTCCGACTGGGCACCTCATCGCCTTGCTCGATTCCGTTCGACCGGCCCTGGACGCACGCCAGGACGAGTGCGGCGGGAATCCCGAAAATGGGTCCCATACATCGGTTCCGGTTCCATACGGGAATCATCATCCGCCGCGCGCTCGATCCCCCTTGCGCAAGGGACTCCCCGAAAAATACGGGGCCGAAAAATCTAGGGATTCGGCCCCTACGCTCCACAGCGCCCTTCCATCCTCGCAACCGTCCCCTCCCGTGCGTACCATGACTGCATGGGCTCGCCGGTCACCCGCAACGAACTAATCTTCGACGCAGGCCTATGCGTTGGGGTTCGTCGCGTCCCTGCCGCGCGGTCGCCGACTCACCGAGGATGAGCGGCGGTTGATCGCCGGCCAAGTGGTCGATCACCTGCTGCGGTGTCGGCTCGTGATTGAGCGATTGCCGCCGGCAACGATGCACGGGACGTTCGCGCCGGGACAGCCGGCCGGTTAGTGCCTCGGCCCATTCGGCGTCGTGTTGGCCAGAGTGTCGATGGCCTTGAGGATGCGAAGCCACACCCACTTGCCGTCGAGTTCGTCGTGGACTGGGAACCGGTCTGCTAACGTCAGGCCTGAATTCCTGTCCGCGTGATGTCGGTGTCGACGATCAGGGTGGCTTCGCCGTTGGTGTACGTGGTGTAGCCGGCGATGTCGGCGTTCGCGACACCGGCACCCCACCCGGTGTCGCCGGTAGCGACCTCGTCGCCGGTGTCGCCGTCCACTCGCAAGGCGTTCGAGGTGTCGGAGAGATGGAACAGATCGAGGGTGTCGAGCGTGAGGGTGTTGTCGCCGGTACCCGTCAGATCGATCGCTTCGATGCCGGTGAACAGGCCGTAGTGCTCGGTCGTGTTGATCGTGGTGAGGTCGACGGCGACGCCCGTGCCGCCGACCACGAGGAC
>SHVY01000058.1 GCA_009694045.1 Alphaproteobacteria bacterium
TCGGCCGACGAGGATGACGCGGCGGGCACGTTCGACGCCGGCTTCGTCGGTAACTTCGAGAGCCTGTTCGACACCGCGCTGATCGACACCTACGTGATCGAGGCCGAGGGCGCACGGATACTCTCGCACATGCCGATCGAGCTGATCGTTGTGGGGGGGGGGGGTGATCATTCGTTGTCGGCTTTCCGGCGAAGGCTATCGGGCTCGGACGCCGGATTGGCACAATGACAACGTATACGCTTGCTGGTATCGTGATCCTTTATCATCTCAACGGAGACTTGGGCCATGCGATCCGTCGTTGAGTTCGCCCCCGATATCGAGGCAGACGTTCGGTTCGTGGAGGACACGGCGCCGGCCGTCATCGTCGCGGCCACGTTGAAGCGGTTGCGGGACGGGGCCGATCCCAAGCGGCTCCTGACCGCCGCTGCCCTGGCGGTCAGCCGTTCGACCGAATTACCGCCGGATCACCATGGCGGCCCCGTGCACCCCGTCTGCGGCCTGCATCCGGTCAACGCTCTTTCGCGGCGATTGGCGGGGACCTTACGCTTCGCGCCGGTGGTGCAGAGCGTGGCGCTCGCCAACAAGCACGTGCACACGGACGAAATGGGTCCCGTCGCCATGCCGGCGCTGGCTCCCCTGGCGGTGGCGCCGACCGAGGCGGGCAAGGCCGCGTTCCTGGGCGCGATAAATCGCCGCTATCCCGTCATGGCGGAGCGGCTGCTGCTGGGCGCCTTGGAATCCCTGCCGCCCAGCGAGGTGCTCGAGCTCTTGCTGCGCATCGCCATCCCACGCAATGCGTTGGACGACCACTACTTCCTCTATACCGTGTTCGCGGCGCGGGCCCTGGACGCCCTGGGGTGGGAGCACGCGGGCGTGGTGCTGCGGCCCTGCGTGCGCTTCCTCGCGGGCAACCCGATGCTCGATTCGCCCGGTTACGCCAGCCTGACCGTGGACTTCGATCGTTACTACGCCGGCAACCACAAGGCGTACCGGGCGTTCGGCAAGGTCGAGGCCCTGATCGAAGGTCACAAGTTGATGGACGGGCGGCTCTTGGTGTCGAGCGGCAAGGACGAGTCCAAGGCGATCGCGAAGCTGGGCGAGCGGATCGGAAACCTTGCGGCCTATGGCGCGATCCCGGCGCTGCTGGCCAAGGCCATGGGTGGCGGTCTGTCGCTAGCGGGTACGGCCGAGGCGCTATCCTACGCCGCCGGACTGCTGTCGCTGCGGTCGAACAGCGGCAACCTGTTCAACACCCATTTCCACTCGGGGATCAACGCGCGGCGCTACCTGATCGGCCGGGACGGAGTGTCGCTGCGCACAAAAGTGCTGGCGCTTCTGAGCTGGCCGGTCGGGCCCGAGGTGCGGCTGATGGAAGGGACCATGACCTGGCCCGCCGCCGCGACGCCGGAGGAACTCTCCCGGCTGCCGAGCGGCGCCGCGGAGCTGACCGCGGCGATCGAGGGTGCGCTACGCGGTCTCGCGGTCTTCAACTACGCCGACTACGCCGACCCGAACGATGCCAAGCTGCCGGAGGCGACGCGGCACCTCATGGCCCTGGCGCAGCGCTACGCGGCGCTCGGCCACGACGGCGAGGCGATGTTCGACCGTCTGGCGGCGATCACCTGCACCGACGACGCCTCGGAGATGCATGCCTACAAGCTACAGCAGGCGGCCTACGAGGAGTGGCGGGCGACGCGGGAGCCGTTGCGCTGGGTGCACCTGGCCTCGGCCGTCAAGCACGCCGGCAATTGCTACTGCTGGCGCCCGCACACGGTCTTCGGCGAACTGGAACCGCTGCTGCGGGCGTCGTGACGCCCGGCGGCGACGCGGGTGGGGCCGGGGCGGTCGTCGATGTCGCGATCGTCGGCGCCGGCGCGGCCGGACTGGCGGCGGCCAAGACCGCCCGGGCCAAGGGCCTGAGCTGTGTCCTCCTGGAAGCGTCGCACCGGATCGGCGGGCGGGCCTACACCGAAGAGCTGGCGCTCGGGGTGCCGTTCGATCTCGGCTGCCACTGGATGCACTCGGCGAGCCTGAACCCGTTCACGAAGACCGCCGACGAGCTGGGCTTTCCTTACGAGACGAACACCACCTGGGCGCGGGAGCTGTTCCTAGGGCAGCGCTGGTCGAAGGCCGAGGAAGACGCCGCCCGCATGGCCTTCATCGAGGCCTCTTTCGGTGCGGCCCACGATGCGGGGGCGGCGGGGCGCGACGTCGCCGTGGCCGACGTGACCGATCGCGACTCGCCCTGGACCGCGTACTTCGACTATGTGACGACGCTGTATTCCTCGGTCGATTCCGACCAGCAATCGGTGTTCGACGGGGCCGATTACCGGGATACCGACGAGAATTGGCCGGTCAAGCACGGCTACGGCGCGCTCGTTGCCCGTTGGGGTGCCGACGTTCCCGTGGCCCTCAACACGGGGGTCGCGAGGATCGACTGGGGCGGTCGCGAGGTCGTGCTGGATACTCCGAAGGGTTCGATCCGGGCGCGGACGGCGATCGTCACGGTTTCGACCGGCATCCTCGCGGCCGACCGCATCCGATTCGATCCACCCCTGCCGGAGCGCAAGCGCGCGGCGATCGACTCCCTCGTCGTCGGCAACCACAACCGCATTGGCCTTCTGTTCGACAAGGACGTATTCGGGCCGGATGTCACGCGCGGGTTGCTCGTAGCCGGGTCGGGGGACGACCCGCCCATGGGTTTCCAGATCCGGCCGTTCGGGTTCCCCTTCGTTGTCGGCGTGACCGGCGGACGGTTCGCCACCTGGCTGGAGCGGGCCGGCGTCGCCGCCTCCGTCGACCATGCGCTGGAGCGGCTGAAGTCGGCGTTCGGGACCGCCATCGGCCGGCACGTGGGCCGCACGATCGTGACCGCCTGGGGTAGCGATCCGTGGACGCTCGGGGCCTATTCGGCCCTGCGGCCCGGCCAGGGGCGGCAGCGGGCGGTCCTCGCCGAGTCGCTGGAGGATCGGCTCTACTTCGCCGGCGAGGCGACTTCGACCGACTTCTTCTCCACCTGCCACGGCGCTCGTATCACCGGCGAGACCGTGGCCGCCGCGATCGCCGATGCCCTGAATCGGGTGCGCGCCTAGTGGTTCGATTCCGACGGATCGATCCCGATCCGTCGGGCCGAACTCCCGGTGAGACTCTCATCTTGTGGTCCGCCCCAAACACGATGACCAGGACTCGTGCGGTTGGGGCGGACCACAAGTGTCCCAATTCTGAAATTCGCTCGACCTTGCGACAACCCTCCGAACCATGACGACGAACGCTGCCGGGCCCAAGCCGTTCCGGTTCTTCGACAACCGCGAGAAGTACTTGCTGTTCGTCAGCACGTGCAGCGAAAAGCGGGTCACCGCCCAGCGCATCGGCGAGGAGCTGCGGCATCTGGCGCCGCGCCCGCCCGCGTTCCGGCTATTCGACGCCGGGATGGGCGATGCCACCGTGCTCGGCATCGTGCTGCGCGCGATGCACGATCGGTGGCCGAGCGTCCCCTTCCTGGTCGTCGGCAAGGAGACCAACTACGAGAACCTGCGGCACTGCTTCGACAAGCTCGGCGACCGGTTTCACGAGCACCCGCAGATGGTCGTGGCCGTGACCAACCTGTTCTACTCCGAAGCACCAAGGCTCCGGCCACGGCGGCCGGCGCCGCAAGCCGAGCTGAACTGGCACGCGGTAGCCCTGGAGGGCGGCTCGGCGCACCGCTTCGACGCACAGATCCGCGATCAGCTCGATTTCGTCCGCCACGCCTGGATCACGCGGCCGCACCCGGAGTCCGGCAATCCCCTCTACGTCACGCCGTCGGTCGTGCTGTTCTACCGGGCCGATCAGGCCTTCGTGCTCGACGGGGTAATTCCCCGGCAGGGGCACACCGAGGACCTGGCGTACGATCTGGTCATCGTGTCGCAGCCTTACCGGTCCCGCCTGGCCGCCGAGCTGAAGGTCCGCAACGTCCTGGCCCCGCTCGTCGGCGCCCTGGCGCCCGGAGGTCGCATGATCACGATTCAATCGACCGGCCGCGATCCGGGCATGGAGATCATCCACCACGTGTGGCCCGACGAGAATCCCTTCCGGACCCCGCGCAACGTCCTGATCGAGGAACTGAGCAGGCAGCTCGGCGCCCGGCGATCGGAGGTCTATATGCCGCGTGATCCGGTGCATCGCGCCGAGTTCAGTTACGAGCTCGAGCTCAGCCCCGACGAGCTCGCGGGCAGCATCGGGACCTCGCCCATCCTGGCGGCGTGGAACGCCGCGACCTACGTGGCGCAAATCGAGGACGCACAGCTCCGCGCGGCCCTGGAGCAAGGGTCCTATCTGGACGCGACCCGCAAGGTCCTGGCCGAGCACGGCGGGTTGTGGTTCACCAACGAAGCCTTCGTCGTGGTGCGGAAAGGCCGCTGAAGCCCGATCGAGCAAGGGTAGATGCTTGTCCCCGATCGGGACCTTCTGGCAAACCGGCGTTGACCCTCCTTCGACCGCGATCTACGACTCCCGATGAAACAACCATCCGATCGGGGAGGAGGACCGCATGGACGCATGAAATTCGGCCGGCGTCAGGTCATGGGGGTCGCCGCGGCGGCGGCTATGGTCCCGTTCCTGCCGGTCCACCGGGCCCGGGCGGCGAAGACGCTGAAGGTCGGGGCCTACGGCGGGTTCTTCAAGGACTCGTTCGACGCGAACATCTTCCCCGACTTCACGGCTGCGACCGGCGTGGCGATCGAATCGGTGGCGGAGCCGACGGTCGAGGCCTGGCTCGTGCAGCTCGACGCGGCGGTCAAGGCGGGGCAGCCGACCGCCGACGTGTCGATGATCGCGCTCGGCGGATATTTGCGCTCCGGCGCGGCCGATCTGTGGGTGCCGATCGACCTTGGCGCTGTGCCCAATGCCCAGAACCTGGAGCCGCACTTCATCCACTACGCGGCCGACGGCACGACGGTGGACGGGATCAGCGCGGTCGCCTGGTACACCACCCTGGTGAGCAATACCGAGGAGGTGCCGGTCGAGCCGACCACCTGGGCCGAGATGTGGGACCCCGAAATACAAGGATTCTCTCGGCCTTCTGGCGCTGGTGAGCAACGCCTTCCTGCTGGAGATCGCCGCGGTCACCTTCTTCGGCGGCCGCGACAAGCTGGCGACCCAGGAGGGCGTGCTGGAGCTGCTCGCCAAGGTCGCTGAGCTGAAGCCCAACACCCGGCTGTGGTACCGCGACGAGGGCCAGTTCCAGTAAGCCTTGCAGGCCGGGGAGGTGATCATGGGGCAGCACTATCACGACGTGACCCTGTTGATGGCCGACGACGGCATGCCGGTGCGGACCACCTTCCCGAAGGAGGGCGGCGTGCTCGATACCGGTGCCTGGGCGATCACCAAGGGCAGCGAGGTGGTGGAGGAGGCGCACGCCTTCATCGACTTCATGAGCCGGCCCGACACCCAGGCCAAGGTCGCCCGCAATGTCGGCACCGTGCCGACCGCCAAGCGCGACCTGCTCGACCTGACCGACGATGAGTACGCGCGGGTGTCGTCCACGGTACCGCCCCTGATCCCCGAGTATCGGATCTACTCCGAGTGGACCGACTGGATCGAGGAGAAGTGGGCGGAGATGATCACCACCGGATAACCGCGCCCATGGAGGCTCACGGAGTCTCCCTGCGCGGGTTGCGCAAGCGGTTCGGCCCGATCGTCGCGGTGGACGGCGTCGATCTGGACCTGCCCGCCGGCAAGCTGATCGCGTTTCTGGGACCATCCGGCTGTGGCAAGACGACGCTCCTGCGCTTGATCGCGGGGTTGGAGAGCCCGAGCGCGGGCCGCATCCTGCTTGACGGCGAGGACGTGACCGAGGTGCCGACCCATCGCCGCAACGTCGGCATGGTGTTCCAGTCCCTGGCGCTGTTCCCTCACCTCTCGGTCGGCGACAACATCGCCTATGGCCTCCGCATCCGCGGGATCGACCGCGGCGCCCAGCGCCGCCAGGCCGAGGAATTGCTGGAGCTGGTTCAGCTCCCCGGCGTGGCCGACCGGCACGTCAGCGCCCTTTCGGGCGGGCAGCGGCAGCGGGTGGCGATCGCCCGGGCGCTTGCGCTCGAGCCGCGCCTGTTCCTGCTCGACGAGCCGCTCTCGGCCCTGGACGCCAAACTGCGCGAGTCCATGCAGGTAGAACTGCGACTCCTGCAGCGCCGCCTGGGGATCACGACCATCGTCGTCACCCACGACCAGCGCGAAGCCATGACCATGTCCGACCTGGTGGTGGTCATGGGCCATGGCACCGTGCAGCAGGCGGCTGCACCCCTTGCCATCTACCGGGCGCCCCTCAACGCCTTCGTGGCCGGCTTCATCGGTTCCACCAACCTGATCCCGGCGACGATCGCGGGGGCAGGCCGCATCGTCTGCATGGGCCGCGAGTTCGCCGTGGCGTCGCTGCCCGACGGGATCGCGACGGGCGCCGCCGCGGTCCTCTCGGTGCGGCCCGAGGACGTGGTGCTGCATCCACCGCCGGCATCCCGGCCCAACGGCCTTGGGGGCCGGGTCGCCTTCATCCGAGACGTGGGCGCCAGCATCGAGACTCATGTGGATTGCGGAGCGGTGACCCTGATCAGCGTCGCTACGCCGAAGGATCGGCTGGACGTGGACACGGTGCCGACGTGGAAGCGGAGTTGCCGGCGCAGGCTTGCGTCGTGGTGAGGCCATGAGGCGGGGCGAACCCCCGCGGACCTTGCGCCAGCACGCGGCGCTGGTTTACCCGGGGGCGATGCTCGGGGTCCTGTTTCTCGTGCCGTTCGCGATCATGATCGCGGTCAGCCTTTATCACCGGGTCGAGCAGGGGTTCTACGAGCCGGGGTTCGAATTCACCCACTACGCCCGGTTCTTCACGTCGTTCTTCTCCGATCACCTGCTGTTTTCGCTGTTCATCGCCGCCCTGGCCTCCGCCCTCTGCGTCCTAGTGGGGTTCCCGTTCACCTATGCCCTCGTGCGGCTGGGGCGCCGGGCCCAGATTCCCATCCTGGTGCTGCTGCTGAGCGTCCTGTCCTTGTCCGAGGTGATCGTCGGCTTCGCCTGGTCGGTCCTGCTGTCGAAGAACGCGGGCCTGTCAAACCTGCTGGTTTGGATCGGGCTTCTGGCGAAACCCCTGGCCTGGAGCCCCAGCTTCGGCGCCGTGCTGTGCGGCCTTTCCTACCTCACCTTTCCCTACACGATCCTGGTGCTGTACCCGCCCCTGAGCCGGCTGGACCGGGAGATGGTGGAGGCGGCCCGGACCCTTGGCGCCTCGCCGGCGCGGACGTTCGCGACGGTCGTCATTCCGGTGCTGCGACCGGCGATCCTGGCCGCCTTCATTCTCGGCTTCGTCTTCACACTGGGTTCCTACCTCACCCCGCAAATCCTTGGGCGGCCCCAGCACTGGACACTGTCGGTGCTGATCACGGACCAGGCGATCTATGCCGCCAACATCCCCTTCGCCGCCGCCATGGCGATGTTCCTGACCCTGGTGAGTCTTGCACTGGTCGCGGCCACGCTCGCCCTCAACCGTTCCGCGCGGCGCACCCCATGAGGCGCGCGGGCATTGGCCTCGTGATCCTCTTCCTCGTTGCCCCCCTCCTGGTGATCGCGGCGGTGTCGGTCAACGAGAAGAAGCGGCTGCTGTTCCCGCCGCACGGCTTCTCCCTGTCTTGGTACGGCGCGATCGTCGCCGAGAGCGAGTGGCTGGACCCGGTGCTGCGCAGCCTCGGCATCGCGGCAATGGCCGCGGCCGTCGCCGTCTCCATCGCCCTGCCGCTGGCGTACTTCCTGTGGCGCTATCGGGTGTTCTACGCCAAGGCGCTGTTCGCCATCGGGTTGATTCCCTTCGCCCTGCCCCCCGTGATCACGGCGCTCGGGTACTTGATCTTCTGGTCGTCCAGCGGCTGGTCGGGGACCATGGCGAACGTGGTCCTCTCGCACGGAGTCTTTCTGGTGACGTTGCCCCTGGTGACCGTGTCCCTGGGATTCGAGGGCCTGGACCCGGCGTTGACCGAGGCGGCGGGAACCATGGGCGCCGACGACCTCCAGGTCCTGCGCACGATCGTTCTGCCCTTGATCCTGCCCTACATGGTCTCGGGCTACGCCTTCGCCTTCGTCATCAGCCTGAACGAGTATATTGTCGCGTTCATGGTGGCGGGCTTCACGGTCGAGACCCTGCCGATCAAGCTGTTCAACTCCCTGCGCTACGGCTACACGCCGGTCATGGCCTCGGTCACGGTGGTGTTTGTCGCGCTGGCGGCCCTGATCTTCGGTTTGGTGGCGCGCTTCGGCGATCTGCCCCGGCTGCTTGGCGCCCTCGGCCCGCGCGAACGTTAGGCCGCGGCCCGGTCCCCAAGCCAGGTCGCGAAATCGGCGCGGGCACGGGCGACCATGGCGGCCCGGCGCTGGGACTTGAAAACCCCGGCGGCTGGGGGTGGGAAAAGCCCGAAGTTCGCGTTCATCGGCTGGAAGCTCGCCTGGTCGGCGCCCTGGGTAATGTGGGCGAGGAGGGCGCCCATGGCAGTCGTTCCGGGCGGTGCCACGACCGGGAGGCCCTGGCGCTCGGCCGCCGCGAACATCCCGGCCAGCAGACCCATGGCGGCGCTTTCGACATAGCCCTCGACGCCGGTGATCTGTCCGGCGAACCGCAGGCCGGGCCGCGCCTTCAGGCGGAGCGTCGGGTCCAGGAGCTTCGGGCTGTTGATGAACGTGTTGCGGTGGACACCACCCAGGCGCGCGAATTCGGCCCGTTCGAGCCCGGGGATTGTGCGGAAGACGCGGACCTGGTCGGCATGGCGCAGCTTGGTCTGGAACCCGACCATGTTGAACAGGGTACCGAGCGCGTTGTCCTGCCGAAGCTGCACCACCGCCCAGGGACGCTGGCCGGTCCTGGGGTCGCGCAGCCCGACCGGCTTCATGGGCCCGTAGCGCAAGGTCTCGCGGCCACGCTCGGCCATGACCTCGATCGGCAGGCAGCCCTCGAAGTAGGGGGTTGTCGCCTCCCAAGCGTGGAACGGCATCTTGTCGCCCCCGAGCAGGGCATCGATGAACCCCTCGTACCGGTCGCGGTCGAGGGGGCAGTTGACGTAGTCGGCACCGTCACCCTTGTCGTAGCGCGATTGGAACCAGGCAGTGCCCAGGTCGATCGAGTCGCGGTGCACGATCGGGGCGATGGCGTCGAAGAAGGCGAGGCCGTCGTCCCCCGTCGCGCGCCGGATGGCCTCGCCAAGGGCGGGTGAGGTCAGGGGCCCGGTCGCGATGATGGTGTGATCCCAATCCTCGGGCGGCAGGCCGACGATCTCTTCGCGGCACAGGGTCACCCGTGGTTCGGCCAGAATGGCCGCCTCGACCGCCGCCGCAAAGCCTTCGCGATCCACCGCCAGGGCCGACCCGGCGGGTACCCGATGCCGGTCGGCGGCGGCGAGGATCAGCGAACCGGACCGTCGCAGCTCCTCGTGCAACAATCCGACCGCGTTGGTCTCGGCTTCGTCGGAACGGAACGAGTTCGAGCACACCAGTTCGGCTAGACGTTCGCCGACGTGCGCCTCGGTCCCGCGCACGGGGCGCATCTCGTGGATCACCACCGGAACCCCACGCCGCGCCAACTGCCACGCCGCCTCGCAACCCGCAAGCCCGCCGCCGACCACGTGAATGGGGAACGTGTCAGGCATCCGGCCCCGCGAAGGCGATCACGGCCATCCACACCGTTGCGAAGGAGTAGACGAAGCGGAGGATGGCGACATCGCGGTTTTCGATGTTGCTCAATGGGGCCAGCAAAGCTTGCCGATACGTGGCCAAGGCACGGCGCGATTGTTCAAGCCGATGGTTCGCTACCGCCACGGGACACCCTCGGCCAAGGCCCTGGCACGGAACTCGGGACCGGCGCCGCGCCGTGCGGCCGACCAGGGCCTTTTCGACGAGTTCGCGCACCCGATTCAGGGCGCGTTCACGAACGGGGTTCATAAAGGTACACTAGTGCCCCGATTCTGAAATTCGCCCGATCTCGCGGCAACCCTCGGAGCGAATTTCAGAATCGAGGGGACGCTAGCAAATTATTGATTCTAGTGTCGTTACTGGTTTCGACGTTCGCTCCGAGGGTTGCCGCATGATAGGGCGAACTTCGAAACCACGACACTAGCATGAAGTGGGGCCAATCCGGGGGTCGAGGAGTCATGAACGATATCGCCCAAAACGGTTCACGCAACGCCCGCCGGGGCCTGCGCTTCGCCTGCCTGCTCGACGGCAAGGGGGGCTGCCGCGACGTCGACTGGAACGGTGTGCGCGCCTGGCAGCCCGCCGATGGGGTTCTCTGGATTCACCTCGAACGCGACGATCCCGACGCGCAGGCCTGGCTCGAAGCCGAGAGCGGCATCGACTCCCTGTCGGTGCGAACCTTGATCGCCGAGGAATCGCGACCGCGCATTGAAGACGTAGGCGATGCGCTGATGATGGTCCTTCGCGGCGTCAACGTCGGCATGGACGAAGACGAGGAAGATCCCCCGGCGAGTCAGGTGCTTCCCGACGGCGACATGGTCCCGATCCATCTCTGGGTCGAGGAACGCCGCGTCATCAGCCTGCGCGACAAGGGCCACCAGTTGATCGCCCTGCGCGACATCCGCGACGCCCTGCGCAAGGGCAAGGGTCCGATCACGTCGGGCGGCGTGACCGTGAAGATCGCCGAGAAGGTGGTGAAGTACGCCGAGCCGATCGTCGCCGAGCTGGAAGCGAACATCGACGATCTGGACGACAACCTGAACCGGCTCGAACCGGGCGAGGCGCGCCGCATCCTGGCCGACGCCCGCCACAAGGCGATCGAACTCAGGCGCTACCTGGCGCCCCAGCGGGAAGCGCTCCTCCGGCCGCAAACTGAGGAGTTTCCCTGCCTGTCGCCGAAGAATTTCCAGCACCTGCGCGAGGTCGCCGACAAGGTCCAGCGCCATATCGAAAGCCTCGATGCCATCCGCAGCCGCGCGGCGGTCGTGCACGAGGATCTGGCGGCGATCGTGTCGGAGCGCATCGCCACGTCATCCCATCGCCTCACGGTCCTGGCCGGCATCGTGCTGCCGCCGAGCCTGGTCGCCGGCATGCTCGGCGCCAACATCGGAGGGGTTCCGGGGCAGGGTAACGCCTGGGCGTTTCCCGTGTTCGCCCTGATCGTCCTGGTTCTGATTCCGCTCGAGATTTGGGTCCTGAAGAAGCTCAAGTGGTTTTGATGCCCTAAGCGCGTTTGCGCTTACGGCCGCGGGCACGTTGCAGGTAGCCGGCGAGGTACTGGCCGGTGTAGCTCTCGGGCACCGTGGCGATCTCCTCGGGCGGTCCCTCGGCGACCAATCGTCCGCCCTTGTCGCCACCGCCGGGGCCCAGGTCGATGATCCAATCGGCGGTCTTGATGACCTCCAGGTTGTGCTCGATCACCACCACGGTGTTGCCCGTATCGACCAGGGCGTGCAGCACCTCCAGGAGCTTGCGCACGTCCTCGAAGTGCAAGCCCGTAGTCGGCTCGTCCAGGATGTAAAGGGTGCGGCCGGTGGCCCGGCGCGACAGCTCCTTGGCGAGCTTGATGCGTTGCGCCTCGCCGCCCGAGAGGGTGGTCGCCGCCTGGCCGACCTTGACGTAGCCGAGCCCGACCCGTTGCAGGGTCACCAGCTTGTCGCGGATCACGGGCACTGCCTGGAAGAAGGCCGCGCCCTCGTCGACCGTCATGTCCAGGACGTCGGCGATCGACTTGTCCTTGAAATGGATCTCCAAGGTTTCGCGGTTGTAGCGCTTGCCCTTGCAGGCATCGCACTGGACGTAGACGTCGGGCAGGAAGTGCATCTCGATCTTGATCAACCCGTCGCCCTGGCATGATTCGCAGCGGCCGCCTTTGACGTTGAACGAGAAGCGCCCCGGCTTGTAGCCGCGGGTGGCGGACTCAGGCAGCCCGGCGAACCAATCGCGGATCGGGGTGAAGGCGCCGGTGTAGGTGGCCGGATTCGAACGCGGGGTACGGCCGATCGGCGATTGGTCGATGTCGACCACCTTATCAAGGCGCTCGATGCCCTCGATGCGGTCATGGGGTCCCGGGTGCTCCCGCGCCCCGTTCAGGGATCGGGCGACGCCGCGATACAGGGTCTCGATGATCAGGCTCGACTTGCCACCGCCGGAAACCCCGGTCACGCAGGTGAACGTGCCGAGGGGAATGCGCGCGGTCACCGACCGTAGATTGTTGGCGCGGGCGCCGACGATCCGCAGCTCCTGACCCCTGTGACCAGGGCGCCGGCGATCGGGCAGGGGCACTTCACGGCGGCCGGTCAGATACTGGCCAGTCAAACTTTCGGGATTCGCCTTGATATCGGCTGGACGCCCCTGGGCCACGATCCGGCCGCCGTGCTCGCCGGCCCCGGGTCCCATGTCGATCACATGGTCGGCCGCAAGGATCGCATCTTCGTCGTGCTCGACGACGATCACCGTGTTGCCGATGTCGCGCAGCCGCCGCAAGGTGTCGAGCAATCGGTCGTTGTCGCGCTGGTGCAGGCCGATCGACGGTTCGTCGAGGACGTAGAGCACGCCGGTAAGCCCGGAGCCGATCTGCGATGC
The DNA here is from genome assembly GCA_009694045.1 of Alphaproteobacteria bacterium. Lineage (GTDB taxonomy): Bacteria > Pseudomonadota > Alphaproteobacteria > SP197 > SP197 > SHVY01. Next base: position 12,568 of record SHVY01000058.1, read on the forward strand.
CAAGCGGATGCGCTGGCTCTCGCCCCCCGACAGGGTGCCCGAGTTGCGCGACAAGGTGAGGTAATCGAGTCCCACCTTGTTGAGGAAGCCGAGGCGCGCGTTGATCTCCTTGAGAATACGTTCGGCGATCTCGCGATGCTTCGGCGACAGTTCCTTGTCAAGGCCAAGGAACCACTCGCCGGCGTGGAAGACCGAGACTTCGGTGACTTCGCTGATCGTGCGCTTGCCGATCTTCACGGCCAGGGCTTCCGGCTTGAGGCGATGGCCCTTGCACACTTCGCATGGGGCGTAACCGAGGAACCGGCCCAGGTCCTCGCGTACCCACTCGCTGTCGGTCTCGCGGTAGCGGCGATCCAGGTTTGGCAGCACGCCCTCGAACGGCTTGTTGGTCTCGTAGGTGCGCACTCCGTCGTCGTAGCGCATGACGATCGGGTATTCGCCCGAACCCTCGAGCACCGCGCGGCGGACCTTCTCGGGCAGCTCCGACCAAGGATCGCCGGGGCTCGCCTTGAAGTGGCGGCAGATGCTGTCGAGCGTCTGGGCGTAGTAGTTGGACGAGGAATCGGCCCAGGGCGCGACCGCGCCGTCGCGCAGGGACAGCTTGGGATCCGGCACCACCAGGTCCGGGTCGAAGAACATCCGGGTGCCGAGCCCGTCGCAGGCCGGGCAGGCGCCGTAGGGGTTGTTAAACGAGAACAGCCGAGGTTCGATCTCGTCGATCGTGAAGCCGGAGACGGGGCAGGCGAACTTGGCGGAAAACACCTGCTCCTCGCCCGTGTCGGCGTTCTCGGCGACGATCAGTCCGTCGCTGAGGCTAAGCGCGGTCTCGAGCGAATCGGCAAGCCGCGTTTGCAATCCTGCCTTGACGACGATCCGATCGACCACCACGGCGATCTCGTGCTTGCGCTTCTTGTTGAGCACCGGCACGTCGGCGATCGCGTACAGCTTGCCGTCGACCTTGACTCGTTGAAACCCGCGCTTGGTCAGGTCAGCCAGCTCCTTGCGGTACTCGCCCTTGCGCCCGCGAACAAACGGAGCCAGAAGCATCAGCCGAGTGCCGTCCGCCATCGCCATGATGCGATCGACCATCTGGCTCACGGTCTGGCTCTCGATCGGCAGTCCCGTGGCGGGCGAGTAGGGGATGCCGATGCGCGCCCACAGGAGCCGCATGTAGTCGTAGATCTCGGTGACGGTCGCGACGGTGGATCGCGGGTTCTTCGACGTCGTCTTCTGCTCGATCGAGATCGCCGGCGACAGGCCCTCGATCGACTCGATCTCCGGCTTCTGCATCAATTCGAGGAACTGTCGCGCGTAGGCCGAGAGGCTCTCGACATACCGCCTCTGGCCTTCGGCATAGATGGTGTCGAAGGCGAGGCTCGACTTGCCGGAGCCCGACAGGCCGGTGATCACCACGAGGCTGTCGCGCGGGATGTCCACGTCGACGGACTTCAGGTTGTGCTCGCGCGCGCCGCGGACCTTGATGAAGGACTGCATGGACTGATTGGGCTTCCCGATCGGGTGCGCACTATAGGGTCAGCACCTCTCGGAAGGCCACCAGAGTCAGGAGCCAAAACCCATCGCCGCCGTGCTGCGGATCCGGGCCATCGCCAGTGGGGGTAGGGACTTGGTCCCGCTCCGGGCCTGTGGCGCGGGACGCGGAACGGTCCTCTACTCCTTGGGCGTGCGGAACGGCTTGTGGCAACCGCCGCAGGCGTCGCCCACCTTGCCGGCGGCCGCGCTGATCGCCGCCATGTCCCCACCTTCGGCGGCCACGACCAGATCGGCCGCCGCCATCTGCAGGGCCTTGCCGGCTGCTTCAAACGTCGCCCAGTTGGTCCAGATTTCCGGCTTTGCCCGGCTCTCCGGCGTCGTGCTGCCCTCCGGGAAAACGTCGAGCACCATCTTGGCGGCTTTGTCCAAGGCTACGGCGTGATTGACCATATGCTGCGACCACGAGACCTTGCCCTCGAGCAACGCGAAAACCCCGCTGATACTGCCGCCCAAAATTCCCATCACATTCTTGCGGTACTCGACGACGGCAGCCGGATCATCGGCGGCTTGGGTCGCCCCGATGCCGGACAGAACCGTGGCGACAGCCGCGGCGGCGGCGAACGTCCTTATGATCGACATTGCGTGCAACCTCGCTCGCTATAACAAATCGTGATCGGCCCCCGTTTGTCCGCAGGGCTGTAACGGACTACATCGTGACGATTCGGTTTATTCCAGCGTCGAGGATTGGTCAACGGACAGCACAACTTCGTGATACCGATGTTACCGGTGGTCGGAGCCGACCATCTCCGGTTGTGGGAATTGACGTGAGCCGTGGAGCGTGGACGATCCTCGTTGTGCTTGCGGGCGGCGGAATCATCGTTGCCCTGCTGTGGCTCCTAGGGCTGGGCGCGACAACGCCACCCGAACCTGTCGTTGCCGTGGTTCCAGAGGTATCGGACGCCCAGACGCTGGACCCGCTCGGTCTTCCAGCCGCGAAACTCGATCACGAATCGACCGCGGAGCCTGATGCGGAAGACCCGTCAGTTCCGACGTTCGATATCGTCACCGTGGATCGATCGGGGCGCGCCGTCGTGGCAGGGCGCGCGGCTCCGGACGCCATGGTGACTCTGCTGGCCGATGGGGAATCGATCGGCGAGGCCAAGGCCACCCTGATGGGGGAGTTCGTGATCATCCCTGCCGACGCACTGCCGGAGGGTGCGCACACGCTCTCACTTTCGGCATCGGTGGGAGACGCCGCGGTCCCTTCGGAGCAGACGGTGGTCGTCGATGTCGCGGCACCAGCCGCGGCGAGCGCGCCGCTGGTGGCCCTCGTCGGCAAGGGCCAAGCGTCTACCGTCGTTCTCCAGGATGAACAGGTCGGCCTGCAAGGGGTCGCGGGATTGACCCTCGACACCATCGATTACGACAACCATGGGGCCGCCTTGCTCAGTGGCCGGGCCGACCCGGGTCTCGAAGTCCGTGGCTACCTTGGCGAGGTGCTGATCGATTCGGTGGTCGCTGGCGCCGATGGTCGCTGGTCTTTGGTCGGGCTTCTCCCCAAGCTCGCGACCACCGGTCCGGCGATCCTGCGCCTGGTCGCGGTCGACACGACCGGCCAGCCACGCGATGAGGTCACGACGCCGTTCGCCTTGTCCGCCGAGTCCGACGTCCCTCCCCAATCAGACCGGATCGTGGTGCAGCCCGGGCACACCCTCTGGCGCATAGCCCGGGAAACCTATGGCGGCGGCATGCGGTACACCCTGATCTACCGAGCCAATCAGGATAGGATCAGCGACCCGGATATGATCTTTCCGGGTCAGGTCTTCACACTTCCGCCGCTTGAAGAGACGGTGTCTCCGTAGAGTCGTTCGTTGGACGGACTCGACTGAGAAGATCGAGATAGGGCGCGGCCGCAAGAACGACCGAGGTCAATCCGGCGACCAAGCCGTCGATCGTGAGCGCCGTTCCCGGCAACTCGATCTTATCGTCCAACAGAACCTGAGAGCCGATCAGCAGTCGAATATTGGCCATGGACTGCCCCCGATGCACGTCGATGATGGCGAGGAGCGAACCGCCCCCGCTGGCGTCGATCTGGGTCGTCGCGGACTCGGGAACAAAGGCCGTCAGCGCCACCCGGGAGCCGTTCGGACGGGCCGAAACACTGCCGCGAAATCTCCGTGACCGCCACGCGAACTGAAACACCATCGGACTGTCGGCGCTGCGGCCCGCCCAGGGTGCTACGTCCGCGCCAGGTTCGGTGGCGAGGTTGAGTTGCCTGATTTCCTTGGAGAATTGTTGGACCGCGGATTCGATCGCAGGCGACGGAGCGTTCATGGACATGACCGGTACAAGGAACCCGCATGATCGGGTTCGGGCTTAACGGAGGCCTAAGTTCGGCGTCCGGAAAAAGTGTTGGGCGAGTCGGACCCATGGCCGCGCGCTGGTTCGGAACCGCCGGAACACTGTTAAATGTATGAAATCATGCCGAGATTGGCGCAGTCACAGGGTCACGGGATTGCCGGTTTGGACGGATCGGACTAGGGTCCGAAGTCGGGACATTTGACAGTTATCGCCGGGCCTGCGGAAGGTCTGTGGAATTAACCCGGAAGATCAATGGCTTGCGCCATGGCTTGAAACTTGCTTTCATGATGGTGAATGGCGGGCCTAAAGTTCGCTAAACGGCAAAAAATCCGGCACGCGTCTGTATGTGAACGGATTGCCGGGGAGAGAGTTGTGATGGTGGCTTTCGTTCACACCAGAGCCGTGACGTCGCATGATCGCTTTCCGCGACCCGTCGTCGTGCCTGCCGGGATTCCCGCATCGTCGGCGATTCGGGTCGTTAAGGTTCGGTTAAGTGATTTGGTTTCAATCTGTTGGAGGCTTCAAGAGAGAGAAACGTCATGACATCATCAATAGGATTTGGACACGGCCTTGTCCTTGCCCCGAGCGAATTCCGGCGAACACCGAGCCGCTCGTTCACGCATGCGCCGGTGGGTCGTGGTGTGGGTCGGATGCGCGGCCCTGAGTTGGATGGCGACCGTCTTCTTCGGCTACACCATCATGCGGTTCGGATCTTCCGACGGCTCCTCGCAGATCGAAGCGAACGTCTCGGGGGGCGATGCCATCACGGCCGAAGACCTTGAAGCCGTCACCACGGTTGCACCGGCGGACGGCAGCGAGTCCCAGTCGACGTCCGAATAGTCATGCCCGCTCGCCCAAGCGGTGCGCAAGCGCGGAGCTGGTGGTACCCTGTCGGGCGTCTGGGAGACCGGCGCCCTTAGCTCAGGCGGATAGAGCAACAGCCTTCTAAGCTGTAGGTCGGCGGTTCGAGTCCGCCAGGGCGCGCCCAGGCTCATCAATGATGGCGCATTCCCCAATGGGAGGATTTGATGAAGTTCATGCTTTAGTGGCGTCTCCATGACGTCCTGAACCGCGCCGGGTTTGTCGGAGGCTCCATCTCTTGAGAGACTGGAGCGATGATGATCAAGACAGCGAACAGGTTTTCACCGGAGATCCGGTCCCGCGCGGTGGGGCTGGTCCTCGATCACGAACATGAGCATTCTTCGCGCTGGGCG
>SHVY01000059.1 GCA_009694045.1 Alphaproteobacteria bacterium
GCCGCAATCGTCGCCTCGTTCGCGACTTCGAGCGTCACGCCAGGATCGCGGTCGCCTTCATCCGCCTCGCCATAATCCGCCTCATGCTCCGCAGGCTCACCAGGCCACAACCATGTTCCTGACTCCAAACTTCCCGGATGGGCTCTAAGTTCGATGAACTGTGACGCAGTACTCGCCACGCCCTTGTGCCCGTAGAAGCGAGCGCTGTCGATGCCATCTGCGGGGGTCAGTTTGAGCCTTCGGCGCAGCCCTGCGATGTAATCCGTGTGGTATGGGCGGAAACCTTGAATACCTTGCTTGATGATGCGTTCGATCCGGCGTCCGTCCTTAAGGATATCGACAAATTCTCCTATGGGTGGATCTAACTCGAAATCAAATCGCGCCAGGGCACTTTTCAACTCACCAAACTTCATTGGATGCTCCCCCTTCAATATTTTACGAGAATTTGCTTCGAACCATTCTAAGATATATGGCAATTCATCTGCGCGTTGGTCGGTCAATTCGTGAGACGCGGCACGCCGTGTAAAATCAAACATTTCCTCATCTGAACTATGATCCAGCCAGTAGTTTTCTTGCGCCAGAATTACCTGAGCGGAAATGAGTGCACTTCGCTTATTTCCGTTGTGAAACGGATGATTGTTGATCAACGAATGAAACAGCGCGGCGTCCTTGTTGAAAATAGTCGGATAAGCGTCCACCCGCTCTACAGTTTGGTACGGTCGTCCAGCAGAAGAAAAAAGCAAATCATGATCGCGCACTCCTGGTGGCGCGACCGGATCTTCGGATGCAGCAAACCAGTCGACAAGGATCTCGTGTATCTCAAGCAGATCATCATGGGTTATGGTCATGTTGCGGTCTCGCTTTCCAGAGATATTGTCTTCTTATGATAGATCCCCAGCTCTGGGGTTCAGTGTGTCAGTATGCTATGACGTGGCAAAAACGCATAGGCGAGTTGAGCATCATACTGACCCACTACCGGGAGCGCGGCTCAGTACATCTTCTTCAGGGGGTCGGCGATGGGGATGACGGGAGGTCGGGCGGCGGTGGGGAGGGCGACGCAGCGGAACTGGTCGCCGATCGCCTTGGCCCAGGCCGTGTTCGCGGGGGGTCAGGACCTTGGGATGGCGGCCGTCGAAGAAATCGAAGAAGTTGATGTACTCGAACCGGTTGATCCAGCGGTCCAGGCCCAGGATGTTGTAGGGCGTCGGCGACAGGAAGTAGATCGGCGTCGGGTTGGTCCGAAAGAAAGCGTAGATGTCGGTCAAGCCCCGCAGTACGGGTCGTCGCGCCATGCCACCCTCCCCCTGACCGGCGGATATTCGGTGAGTTGCCCGGGACTGTGAAGCGGGAATCGCCGGCCGGGCGCGGATTCGGCTATTATTCCACCACGTCAAAGGGGGTGCTTGTCATATGGCCCTGGACCCGCGAGCCAGGCAGACGGTCGCGCAGGTGCTGGCCGATCGGGTGGCGCGGCACGGCGATCGCGCGCTTATCCGCGCCGACGACGGCGACGTCACCTATCGGGCCATGGACGGCCTGTCCAACCGCTTCGCGCAAGGGTTGGCGCGGCTGGGCGTGGGGCCGGGCGTGACCGTGCTGGTGATGCTGCCCAACGTCGTCGAGTTCGTCGCCCTGTTCATCGCTCTGGCCAAGCTGGGCGCCATCCAGGTGCCGGTGAACACGGCCTATCGCGGGGCGCTGCTGGCCCACGTGATCAACGATTCCCAGGCCCGGCTGATGATCATCGACGCGGGGTTCATGGACCGGTTGGCGGAGGCGGCGGAGAATCTCGGCCAGCTCGAGCGGCTGTTGCCGTTTGGCACCGAGACGGCGCGGCATCCAAGCCTCGACCGCCTCCCCCGGGTGCCGTTCGCTGCCTTGCGCGAGGCACCCGACGTGGCGCCGGCCGGCGGACCCAGCTATCGCGACCTGATCGCCATCATGTACACGTCGGGCACCACGGGAGCGTCCAAGGGCGTGATGATCACCCACGCCCATGCCTACAACTACGCCCACGGCGGCCACGACAAGATGGACCTGGGCGAAGGCGACGTCTATTTCGCGCCGCTGCCCCTATTCCACATCGCCGGGCAGTGGGCGGTGGTCTACGCCTGCATGATCACCGGCGCCACGGCGGCCATCACCCGGCGGTTCAGCGTCGAGACGTTCTGGCGGGACGCGGCGAGGGTAAAGGCCACGGCCACGTTCCTGCTGGGTGCCATGGCGAACTTCCTCGACCGCCAACCGCCGCGGCCCGACGACGCCCTGACCCCGATCACCAAGGCCATGGTCGTGCCCCTGTTCCCGGAGATCGACGGCTTCCGCAAGCGCTTCGGGGTGAAGGTGGTCACCACCTACGGCTCGACCGAGGTGAGCGCGCCGATGATACTGCCGTTCGATCACGGGGACTGGCGGTCGTGCGGCCGGCTCAACGACGAGCTGTACGAGGCGCGCATCGTCGACCAGCACGACGAGGAGGTGCCCAACGGCACGGTCGGCGAGTTCGTGATCCGGCCCCGGGAACCCTGGGTCCTGATGGCCGGCTACTGGCGCAACCCGGAGGGAACCGTGGCGGCCTGGCGTAACGGGTGGCTGCATAGCGGCGACGCCCTTTTTCGCGACGCCGAGGGCTTCTATTACTTCGCCGACCGCCTGCGGGATTCGATCCGGCGGCGGGGCGAGAACATCTCGTCCATGGAGGTGGAGACCGAGGTCAACGCCCACCCGGCGGTATTGGAATCGGCGGTCTTCCCGGTGCCGTCCGAGGTGACCGACGACGAGGTGATGGCGGCGATCGTCGTCAAGGAAGGCATGACGCTGGACCCCGTGGATCTGATCCGCTTCCTGGAGCCCAGGATGGCGCGGTTCATGGTGCCGCGCTATGTCCTCGCCCTGCCGGCCCTGCCGAAGACGCCGACCGGCAAGATCCAGAAGTTCGAGCTGCGCAAGGCCGGCGTCACCCCCGACACGTGGGATCGGGAGGCCACGGGGATCACGCTAAAGCGGTAAGGTGGGAGATTGGGCTTGCATGGGTGGCGGGGTGATCGGTCATGATCCGGCGATGATGCGCCTGATGCCCATGCTGCTCCTTGCCGCCCTCGCGGGGGCCGGCTGTTCGCCCGTGGGCGTCGCGGTCGGCGCGGGTGCCACCGCCGGAATCGCGGTCGCCCAGGAGCGTTCGGTCGGCGATGCCATCAGCGACCTGTCGATCAAGACCGAGCTCAACGCGTTGATGATCGGGCGGGACCCGACCCTGTTCAGCGACGTGAGCCTGGACGTGATCGAGGGTCGGGTGCTGATGACCGGCGACGTGAAGACCCCGGATGACCGGGTGGAAGCGGTGAAGCTCGCGTGGCAGATCGAGGGGGTGAAGGAGGTCATCAACGAGTTGCAGGTCACGGACCGCGGCGGCATCGCCAACTATCTGCAGGACGCCTGGATCTCCACCCGGCTGCGCAGCAACTTGACGTTCGACCGCGAAATCGCCGCCATCAACTATAACATCGAGACGGTGAACGGCGTCGTCTATCTGATCGGCATCGCCCAAAATCAGCCGGAGCTCGACCGCGTCCTTGCCCACGCCCGCACCATCTCCCACGTCGAGAAGGTCGTCAGCCACGTCCGCCTGAAAGGCGCGAACCCGCCATGAGCCTTGCCGTCGCCATCCAGATGGACCCGATCGAGGCGATCAACATCGACGCGGATTCGACCTTCGTCCTGGCCCTGGAGGCCCAGGCGCGCGGGCACCTGCTGTATCATTATCTGCCGCGCGATCTGGTGTTCAGGGCCAACCGGGTGGCGGCCTGGGCAAGGCGGCTCGAGGTGCGCCGGGTCAAGGGGGACCACTTCACGCTCGGCGCGCCGGAGCGGATCGATCTCGCCCTGATGGACGTGGTGCTGATGCGCCAGGACCCGCCGTTCGACATGGCCTACATCACGGCGACCCACGTGCTGGAGCACGTGCACCCCAAGACCCTGGTGGTGAACGACCCCGTCAGCGTGCGCAACGCCCCGGAGAAGCTGTACGTCACCCATTTCGAGGGGGTCATGCCGCCGACCCTGATCACGGCGAGCTGGGACGAGGTGCGCGACTTCCGCGCCGAGCACAAGGACATCATCCTGAAGCCGCTGTTCGGCAACGGCGGCGCCGGCGTCTTCCATGTGAAGCCCGGCGACGAGAACCTGAACGCGCTGCTCGAGGTGTTCACCCAGCTGTTCCGCGAACCGATCGTCGTGCAGCGCTACGTGCCCGAGGTGCGTCAGGGCGACAAGCGCATCATCCTGGTCGACGGCGAGGCGGTGGGCGCCATCAACCGCGTGCCGATGGAGGGCGAGTCGCGCTCCAACATGCACGTGGGCGGCCGGCCGGAGCCCGCGACGCTCACCCGGCGGGACCGGGAAATCTGCGCCGCGATCGGCCCCGCCCTGAAGAAACGCGGCCTGCTGTTCACCGGCATCGACGTGATCGGCGACTTCCTGACCGAGATCAACGTGACCTCGCCCACCGGCCTGCAGGAGATCAACCGGTTCGACGGCGTGAAGCTGGAAGCGAAGATCTGGGACGCGATCGAGGCGCGGAAGCGGCGGGCCTGACGGGCGGTCCGGTTAATGTCGAACGTCGAGCTCATCCTCTGGCTGCTGCTGCTCACCGCGGTGTTCGCGAGCCTCGCGCGCCGGCTGGTAATCCCGCACCCGGTCGTGCTCGTGCTCGGAGGCTTGGCGATCGGGCTGGTTCCCGGCCTGCCGCGGGTGTCCCTCGATCCCGAGACCGTGTTCCTGCTGTTCTTGCCGCCGGTGCTCTACCAGGCGGCGATTTTCACCTCGTGGCGCGATTTCCGCGCCAACCTGCGGCCGATCTCGACCCTCGCCATCGGCCTGGTGGTGATGACGACGGGGGCGGTCGCCATCACCGCGCGGGGTCTGTTTCCCGGCTTGCCCTGGTCGGTCGCCCTGGTGCTGGGCGCCATCGTCTCCCCGCCCGACGCGGTGGCCGCGACCGCGGTCTTGCAACGCTTGAAGGTGCCCCGCCGCGTCCTCACCATCCTGGAGGGCGAAAGCCTGGTGAACGACGCCAGCGCGCTGGTGCTCTACCGCTTCGCCGTCGCCGTCGCCGCCGCCGTAACCGGCACCTTCGCGTGGGAGGGATTCCTCGGCAGCTTCGCGATGGTGGCGGCCGGCGGCATCGGCATCGGCCTGGCCGTCGGTTGGCTGAGCCTGCGCGCCCATCGGCTGATCAAGGAAGTCGAGGTCGATATCCTGCTCTCGCTCATGGTGCCGTTCGCCGCCTACATGGCTGCCGAGGCGCTGCACGTTTCCGGCGTGCTGGCGGCGGTGTGCGCCGGGCTGGTGCGCGGCTGGTACCTGCCCGAGCAGTTCTCGCCGCGGATGCGGCTCCAGGCCTATCCCGTCTGGCGGATGTTGATCTACCTGATCAACGGCGTCGTCTTCATCCTGATCGGCTTCGAGCTGAGCCGCGCGGTCGAGCAGCTCACCACGTTCACCGCCATGGGCGCCGTCACGGTCGGCGTGCTCCTCCTCGACGCCGCCATCATCAGCGGCGTGGCGATCGGCGTGCGCATAGCCTGGGTGTTCGGACTGGATGGCGTCGCACGCCTCGTCCGGCGCCGCGCGCGGCGCGACCGAGCTGGATCCGCCCTGGCAGCAGACCGCGATCATCGCCTGGTGCGGCCTGCGCGGCATCCTGAGCCTGGCCGCCGCCGCCGCCCTCGCCCTGCCCCTGACGACCGCGGAAGGCGGGGCGTTCCTGGGGCGCGAGCTGGTGGTGCTGATGGCCTTCGCCGTGGTGTTCGCGACCCTGGTGATCCAGGGCACCAGCCTGCCCTACATCATCCGCGCGCTGCGGATCGGCGTCGACAGCAAGGTCGAACGCGAGGAACGCATCGCCCGGCTGAAATCCACCTTCGCCGGCATGGCGGAAATCGAGCGGCTGGGCGGCACCGGAACCTATTCGGCCGAGAGCGTCGCCACCCTGCGCGGCGAGTACAAGCGGCGCTTGAAGGAACTACGCACCTTCGCCCGCGCCGGCGATTCGCTGGCCGCCGAACGCCGCCTCCTCCTCAAGCTCCGCCGCGACCGCATCATCGGCGACGAAGTCCTGCGCCGGGTCCAGTTCGAGCTGGACATCGAGGAGCTGCGGCTGGGGTAGCGTACTTCGAGGTCGAAGCGGGCAAGAGTAGTCGACATCTCCACCCGTATCGATCGCACAACCGCACTTGAGAGCCCGCTATCAGGGTAGAGAGCTGCTGCCTTCGGTCGAACGTGGGGATACCTTTTTCGCGGCGCCGCTGGGGGTGTCGGATTCTATCCATGGCGTACCCAGTAGGATTGCGATGCCTGTTCTCGCGTTCTCCCCGGGCAGGAGCAGGCTTCGAAACGCGAAACGCGCGGCCTTGAAGATCACGAAGAAGACCACCCCGGCGATCGCGGTGGCGATCAATAGATCGGAGTTCCTACTCCGCGACGCGAGCTCGATCGCCGCCAGCGCGGCCGCGCCGATGGCCAAGGCCAAGGCCACAAGTCGATCGGTGCGATCGAACAGGCGCATCATCGCGGTGTTACCGGTGCCGAACCGTGGGCGGTCGCGGTCGTGACGGCTTCTGCCTGCGTTGAACAGGTACCGAATCCGGTGTCGCAACCACCGTCCCGGAGTTCGGTTCAACCGAGCCGTCCTCCGAACGAAACTGGTCGATGACGAAGGAGGGCAATGGGCTCGTGTTCCGGATAGCCCGACCAAACTTTCGTTCGACGGCTGCCGCCGCGGCCTCGCCGAGGTCATAGTTGGATCGTACCGACAGGCGCGCCACGAGGCAGAGGATCAGAACCACCGTCGATCCCGCGATCGCTTCGCGGAATCCAGTCCAAGGTGCGACCAATACGGCGATCAACGCGACGAAGCAGGTCATGACGGCGGTCGTTCGATCGAACAGTCGGCGCAGCATCCTCCCAACGTGGAGCCCGGCCGCGCTGAGCGCAAGGGTCGTGACCGTCAAAATCCAAGGCCGTGCCTCGGGTCATGCCAACGGCCGTTGATGTCGACCCGGTCGTGCCATTGTAGGGGCAGTAGGGGCGTTTTCGTTCGTTCACCCGACCCGGCTGAGGTACCAGGCTACGAAGGCGGTCGGTCCTTGTTCGCGGACCGAGTACGGGCCGGGGGCATAGCGGCGGGAGTTCACGCCCAATTGGTTGTCGCCGATGATCGTGGTGTCCTGGACGGTCGTCACGTCCCACATCCAGGTGATGCGGTCGACGTCGTAGTCGCGGCCCGCTACCGCGTCGGCCCGCACCATCCAGGTCAGCACCACCTCGGTGAGCGTGGGCGTCATGGGGGTGAAGCGGAACAGGGTGGCGTGGTCGTTCGCCAGGTAGACGTAGAACAGGGCGCCGAAGATCGCCAGGGTCTCGCCGCCGTCGAAGGCATCGAGGTCGCCCATCAGGGGCGCCACCGGCCGGCCGTCCTGGGAAAGGGTGAGGAAGCCGTCGCGGATCGGCTGGCGGAACACGCCGTGGGGCTGGCGCGGGTCCGAGCTCGCCCAGCCCAGGCGGTCGACCGTCCGGCCCTTGACCCGCCAGGTGTCGGCCCAGGCGTTGACGATGGGATCATAACCGTCTGGATTGTCGTCGCCCGCCTTCACGTAGGCATTGACCGTGGTGTACTCGGGGTGCGCGGGGGCGCAGTGGTAGCACTCGCGGAAATTCTCGACCGCGAGCTTCCAGTTGCCGTGGGTCGGGTAGGTCTTGCGCGCCACGATCTTCGCATCCGCCAGGCGGTAGGGCTTGAAGTAGGGCGCCAGGCTCGCGGCGATCGCCTCGAAGTCGGCCACCTCGGGATCGCCCTCGGGGGCGAGGTTGACGAAGATCATCCCCTCCCACACGCGGACCCGGCACGGGTGCAGGGGCCAGGCCGCCGCGTCGAAGCCCTCGGGCATGTTCTTGGCGTGGACCAGCCGGCCTTCCAGGTCGTAGACCCAGCCGTGATAGGGGCAGGTGAGGGTGCGGACGTTGTCCTCCGCCTTCAGGCAGACGCGGCTGCCGCGGTGGCGGCAGACGTTGAAGAAGGCGCGGATGACGGCATCGCGCCCGCGCACCAGGACGATCGATTCGCCGGCCATCTCGAACAGCAAGGTGTCGCCGGGGATGGCGAGTTTCGAGACGTGATCGACGAACAGCCATTGCTTCGCGACGATCCGCGCCAGGTCGCGTTCGAACAGGGCGGGGTCGCCGTAGAACGGCTGCTCGAGCGCGTAACCCGGCTGCTGACGCGCGACCAGATCGGGGATCGAGATTTGCGCGACGTCGTTCATGGATGATCTCCCTTAGGCGCCGATCACCACCCGGTCGCGGGCGGCTTCGGCCACGTTGGCGCCCAGTTCACGGGCGTAGCGGTGGCCGGCGAACACGGCCTGGGCAATGAGGTTCGGCGCGGCGCAATCGCCGATCTTGGCAAGGGTGCGGATGCCGGCCTGGCGCAGGCGGTCCGCGTCGGCCGCGAGTTCGCGATAGAGGCCGTCGTTCGGCTCGCGCGAGGTGACGGGGATGAAGGTCCGGCACGGCAGGGTCCGTTGCCGGTCGGTATAGACGCAGGCGATGGTGGCGGTGTCCTTGCCCACCGCCGCGACCTTGTGCGCGGTCACCAGGGTGATCCCGAGTTCCAGGATGCGCGCCTGGTTGCGGCCCATGTCGAGGGTGCTGGCGCATTCGGGGGCGAGGTCCCCGGTGGTCGTCACCAGGGTCACCTCCAGGCCGTCGCGGCGCAGCTTCTCGGCGACCACGCTGCCCATGTAGAAGTGATCGTCGTCGTAGACCACGACGGGGCCGGCGAACGCGGCGCCGTCCAGCACGTCGTCCACGCTCCGGGTCACCCCGTCGCGCCAGCCGTCGATGGCGACGTAGCTGGTGCGCCCGAGGCCGTCCTTGCGCCAATGCGCGCCCGTCGCGATCACCACATGCTCGAAGCCGAAGTCCAGCACCTGGGCGGCGTCGAGGCGGCTTTCGCGGTAGACCTCGACGTTGGTCATCTTGTTGATCTGCAACAGGCGGTGATCGCGCACCCGCGCCCATTCGCCGAGGCCGGGCAGGCGGCTCTCGCGCGTCACCCGGCCGCCCAGGTCGCGGCCCGCTTCCGCCAGCGCCACGCGGTAGCCGCGCTGGCCGAGGGCGCGGGTGGCCTCGAGCCCGGCGGGGCCGGCGCCGACCACCAGGATGCGCTCGTCCACGTGACGGCTCGCGATCCGCTCCGGATGCCAATCGCGCCGCCATTCCTCGCCGCGCGTCGGGTTCTGGGTGCAGCGCAACGGCACGCCGTGGCCGTTGGCCCAGACGCAGATGTTGCAGCCGATGCATTCGCGGATCTCGTCGATCCTGCCCTCTTCGATCTTCCTGGGCAGGAAGGGATCGGCGATCGACGGGCGGGCGGCGCCGATCATGTCGAGCACCCCGCGCTTGATCTGCCCGACCATGGTGTCCGGACTGGTGAACCGGCCCACGCCCACCACCGGCTTGGTCGTCAGGGTCTTGACGAAGGCGATGTACTTCTCCTGGGCGCCCTCGGGCGCGAAGCGCGAGGTCTGGGCGTCGGCCGCGAAGTTGGCGATGTTCACGTCCCAGATGTCGGGGATCTCGGCCACGTATTCCACCAGGTCGCGGCCTTCGCCCTGGTAGGTGACGCCGTAGTCGCGATCCAGGTTGTCGACGGCGAAGCGGAAGGCCACGGCGCAGGTGTCGCCGACGGCGGCCTTGGTGTCCTCCAGCAGCTCCTTGATGAGGCGCGCCCGGTTCTCGAAGCTGCCGCCGTATTCGTCGGTGCGGGTGTTCTGCACGGGCGAGAGGAATTGCGCCGGCAGGTAGTTGTGGGCGGCGTAGACGTAGACGATGTCGAAGCCCGCGCGCTTCGCCCGAATGGCGGCGTCGCGGTGCCACTGGCGGAGATTCTTGATATCGGTCTTGTCCATCGCCTGGCTCTGCCCGGGGCCGTGCCAGTACGGCATGCTGCCCGGCGCCAGGCCGTTCTCGCGGGTCAACTTGTTGGCGGAGGAGTAGCCGCCGTACCACAGCTCGACGCCCGCCAGGCTGCCGTGGCGATGGACCCGCTCGGTCATGTCGGAAAGGGTCTTCACGTCGTCGTCGTCCCACAGGGTGACCTGGGGCGCCGGATCGTCGTTGGCCGAAGGATGGATCGAGCAGTACTCGGTGCACACCACCGCCCAGCCGCCCTCGGCGTTGATCTCGCGGGCGCGGTGCAGGGTTTGCGGCCGGCTGTAGCCCATGCCCGAGCAGTGGGGCACCTGGTAGAACCGGTTCTTCGCCGTGACCGGGCCAATCCTGACCGGCTCGAACAGCACGTCGTAACGCGGATCGCGGGCCATGGACCTGCTCCTGGGAATGCCTTCGCGATTGACTATATCCAGTCCGGCGACGGTGTCACCTCCCTCCACGGAGCGCGGCTTGACCCAACCCTTTCTTGATTCAAGCGGCCGAGCCAGGCGGGGCGAGAGTAACCGGCACCGGCACTATCCGAGGGGACGTTCGCCGATGTGCTCGGCCATCATGATCAGATAGCCGTCGGGGTCCTGGACGAACACCTCGCGCATGCCGCCCTCGCGGTCGCCATATCGGCGCCACGACTCGCGCGGGCCTTCGACGATCGGCCAGCCCGCGGAGCGAAGCGTCGCGATCAGCGCGGCGACGTCGTCGATGTAGATCTGGAACATGACGCCGCGGCCGAACGGCCGCTCGAGCGCGCCGGTCTCCCACGTGCCCCAGCGCCGGCAAAGCATGACCTGGGCGCCGTCGGGACGTTCGACGTATGCGAAGCCTTCCTCCGGGCGCTGGTAGGCGATCACGAACCCCAGGATGTCGCGCCAGAACGCAAGGCTCGCACCGAGGTCTTCGACCAGAAGCTCGGGCACGAGCCGCGCGAAGCCGTGTCTGGGCGGACGACCGAGAGAACTCGTCATTGAGGTTCGCGGACCATGGTCGCCTTTCCCGGGTCTGGGCCGATCGTCGAGCATCCTATCCAAATCGCTTCCCGTAGGGAAACCGCCCGACATCACCGCGCTCGTCCCGGCCGATCTCGCGGCCTACACTGAGCGAGCGAGGCAAACGGAGCCGACATGGTCGCGCGGGTCAACACGGTGGCGTTCCAGGGGATCGAGGCGCTGGCGGTGGACGTGCAGGCGCAGATCACGCCGGGCCTGCACGCTTTCACCATCGTCGGCCTGCCCGACAAGGCGGTGGGCGAGAGCCGCGAGCGGGTGCGCGCGGCGCTCGCCGCCATCGGCCTCGCCCTGCCGTTCGAGCGCATCACCATCAACCTCGCCCCCGCCGATCTGCTGAAGGAGGGCACCCACTTCGACCTGCCGATTGCCTTGGCGCTGCTCGTTGTCATCGGCGTGCTGCCCCAGGACGCGCTGACCGACTATCTGGCCCTCGGCGAGCTGGCGCTGGACGGCGAGATCACGGCAGTGGCCGGGGCCCTGCCGGCGGCGGTGGCGGCCAACGCGGCCGGGCTCGGCCTGATCTGCCCGGCGGCCAACGGCGGCGAGGCGGCGTGGGCCGGCAATCCACGGGTACTGGCGGCGACGAACCTGATCGCGCTGGTCAATCACCTCAAGGGCAGCCAGGTGATCGCCCAGCCCGAGCCGAAGCTCGCGGAACCCGATCCCCCGGTCGGCGACCTCAAGGAGATCAAGGGCCAGGAGGCGGCCAAGCGGGCGCTGGAGATCGCGGCCGCTGGCGGCCACAACCTGCTGCTGATCGGCCCGCCCGGCGCCGGCAAGTCGATGCTGGCGTCGCGCCTGCCGGGATTGCTGCCGCCGCTCGCGCCCGCCGAGGCGCTGGAGGTCAGCATGGTCTGGTCGGTCGCCGGGCTCTTGCGTGGCGGCGGGATGACCCGGACGCGACCGTTCCGCGATCCGCACCATTCGGCCTCGATGCCGGCGCTGATCGGCGGGGGTGCGCGCGCCAAACCCGGCGAGGTGACCCTCGCCCACCTCGGCGTGCTGTTCCTCGACGAATTGCCGGAGTTTCCGCGCCAGGTTCTCGACAGTTTGCGCCAGCCCATGGAATCGGGGCGGGCCGTGGTCGCCCGCGCCAACGCGCACGTCACGTATCCCGCGCGCTTCCAACTGGTCGCCGCGATGAACCCCTGCCGCTGCGGCTATCTGGCGGACCCGGCGCGCGCCTGCGCCCGGGCGCCGAAATGCGCGACCGAGTACCAATCCAAGCTGTCGGGTCCCCTGCTCGACCGCATCGATTTGCACATCGACGTGCCCGAGGTTTCGGCCGGCGATCTCACCCTGCCACCGCCGGCCGAGGGATCGGCCGCGGTCGCCGCCCGCGTCGCGAAAGCGAGGGGCCTGCAGACCGCCCGCTACGGCGCAGGCGGCCCACGCTGCAACGCCGAGGCGGATGGCGAGGTGCTCGCCCGCCACGCCACCCCCGACGGCGACGGGGTCGCGCTGTTGGGCCAGGCGACCGGCAAGCTGAAGCTCTCGGCGCGGGGCTACCACCGGGTGCTGCGCGTCGCCCGCACGCTCGCCGACCTCGACGGCAAGGAAAGCGTGCGCCGCGCCCACGTCGCCGAGGCGCTCAGCTACCGCCGCCTGCACTACGAGCGGTAGCTCCGATCCGCACGGCATCGAACGCACGCGTCGCCCCCTCCCGCGCAGGGCGGGGGCGTTCGCGGCGAAGGGGGCGGTTCCAGCCGTCATTTGACCGTGTTGATCTTGATCAGTTCGATCTCGTTGTCGATGACCAGGCCGACGCCCGGACAATAGACCTTCTTCGACGTGGCGCCGGGTTCGAGCGGCGCGGTCTCCTCGACTTCGATGCATCCCCGGAACGTACCGGCGTCGGTCTCGACCTCCAGCCGCTCGTCCACGAGCTCGGCTCGGTCCAGGGCCACGCCAGGAGCGAGCTCCTGGAAGTACCGGGAGCCGAGCAGGATCGCGCCGCCCGGCATGATCAGGTCCGCCCGCGCGTCGTTGCGCCCGGCGAGCCAGGCGCCGTTGTGCACCACCGTGCCGTCTTCCTCGAAGATGTCGACATCCTCCCCGAAATAGTAGACGTCCCGGGTTGCCTTGCACTGGGCGAAGAAGTTGCGCGAGATCTCGATGATCTCGCCATTCGCGCGCTCGACCTCGCGGATGACCCGGGTGCGCACCGGGCGGAACTTGCCGGCCAGGCGCACGCTGAGGTTCCGGGTCTCGTTCAGGACGGTGATAACCACGGTTTCCAGGTCCTCGCAGTCGCCGGCGGCGACGCAGTCCTTGTTGCTGTAGTGCGCCTCGCGTCCGGGCGTCAGCGGGAAGAACGGGTTCTTGCCGATGTCGTCGAAATTGCATTCCGACATGGGAAAGACCTTGGTGAAGTTCTGGCCCCAGTTCGTGGTCGGCAGCAGGGCCGCCAACAGCGCACGCAAGCCGACGCGCGTGACGCGACCCGAAGATTGGGTTCATCCGAACCTCCTGGTTGAGGATCGCGACGGCGAAATGCCGGCGAGGCCGCGATCAGGCGGCGAGGCCATGACACGGCCACCAGGAACCCCCGTCAATCGCACAGGTGTATGGTGATATTCGTTAATATAATCACGAACTTAGGCCTATACGGAAACAACCGTTCGAACGTCGATCGGAGGCATGCCCGATGGTCCGTGGCGGCGATCGAACGCCCGCGCGATGCGGTCTTGGAGGTCGTCGAGAGGTCAGCGCCCCTGGATCTGATGAACCGGCTGCGGCTTCGATCCGGACTCCACCGAACTGGGCATCGGCGTCAGCATGTCCTCGAAGAAATAAGCCGCCAGCACGGTGCGGCCTTCGAGTTTCGCCTTGCGGTAGATCGACGTGGCCTGCTGCCGCATGGTGCCCTCGTTGGTCCGCCGGATGATGGCGATCTCCTTGAACGACCGGCCCTTCAGCAGCAGGAACCCGATGTCCTGCTCGGCATCGCTGAGGTTCCACAGGCGGAACTGTTGCTGCGCCGCCGAAGCCAGCGCCTCGATATGGGGCCGCATCTGATTGCGCCAGGTCCGCCCTCGGCCCGCGCCTTGTCCAGATCGACCTCGAGATCGGCGAGACGGGATTCCTGGTGGTGCAGTCGCCGCGAGACGACGATGGCGATCGCCGTGGTCACGCCGACCGCGACCGCGAGCGCCAGCGCGTCGCGGACGATCTCGCCGATCGTCTTCGTATCGGGGTCCAGGAATTCCAAGCCGAAGAGCAGCAGGAATACCGCGAACCCCGCACCGGCAATGGTGCGCGGCGTCAACAACCGATCATCGCGAAGCAGTTCGCGGACCAGGTTCGTGGTTTGGCGTTCCGCCAGAGGTTCCGGCACGGGCGAGGGCTCCCGGTTGAGAATGATCCAGTCTTACACCGTCGCGACTTCCCAGGCGCCCCCGATTCGATCAGGATGGCGGCGCCATGGCCGCGATCGCAGGGGATTTTCAGGACCATATCGTCCGGCGTTACGACGCGCCGATGTACCGGGCCATGCTCGAGGTCTACGGCGACCAGATTCACCCGGGCTTCGTGCGCGCGCCCGACGACGACCTGCTGACGGCATCGTCGCGGCCCACCGCCCGGCTGGCGGAACTCGCCGAACTCCGGCCCGGTCGCCACGTCCTGGAAACCGCCTGCGGGGTCGGCGGCACCGCACGATTCCTTGCCGACCACCATGGCGTGCGGGTGGTCGCCACCAACATCTCGCGCGAGCAACTGGCGATCGCCGCGGAGCGCACGCGCCCGGGCGCCGCCATCTCGTTCGAGTTCGCCGACTACCACGCGCTGCCCTTCGCCGACGCCAGCTTCGACGTCTACCTGTGCCAGGATTCGCTGCTGTATGCCGTCGATCGGCCGCAGGTGCTGGCCGAGGCGTTCCGGGTGCTGGTGCCCGGGGGCACCCTGGCGGTGAGCGATATCCTGGCGATCGAGGCGCCCGCGGGCGAACTCGTGGACGTCCTCGGGGCGCTCTCGGCGCCGGGATTCTGGTCCGCGGCCGACTATCGCGCCGGCCTCGCCCGCGCCGGTTTCGTCGAATTGCGCACGGAGGACTGGAACGCCGAGGTGCTGGCGGGCTATCGCCGCATCGACGCCGAGATCGCGGCGCGACGCGACCGCCTGGTGGCCCTGGCCGGAGCGGCCGAGGTCGACGCCACCATCGCCCGCTACGCCCTGTGGCTGCGCGCCGTGGCAGGGGGTTGTCTCGGCTGGGGCGCCTTCGTCGCGCGGAAACCGGGAGCGAAGTAGGGCGCCGGCGGCCCTATCGCGCGATGGGAGAACGGATGTCGACGCGGCACCCTTCGCGGTCGCCGGCACGTCGGCGACATCGATGACGGCGTATCCGAGTTTTATCGGACCCCCTTTCAATTCCCCGTGAACTTGGGCGGGCGTTTCTCGAAGAAGGCGCGCGAGCCTTCGGCGTGATCGTTGGTCCGCGCGGTGACGATCAGGGCCTCGGTCTCGAAGTTCATCATGGTCTCGAGCGAGGACTCCTGGCCCCGGTCGATCATGGTCTTGTGCATCTCGACCGCGAGGGGTGCCCGGCTGGCGATGCGCATCGCCAGCTTGAGCGCCTCGGGGCGGAGCTGGGCCTCGGGCACCAGGCGGTTGGCGAGGCCGATGCGGTAGGCCTCGGCCGCCGTGATGAATTCGCCGGTGTAGGCGAGCTCGCGCGCCCGGGCGAGGCCCACTTTGCGCGGCAGCAGGAAGGTGCCGCCGTTGGTGATGGTCACGCCGACGTTCACCTCGGGGAAACCGAACATGGCGGTGTCCGCTGCGACCACCAGATCGGCGGCGAGCGTCACCTCGCAGCCGGCGCCGACCGCGTAGCCCTGGACCGCGGCGATCACCGGGAAGCGCGCGCGGCGCATCTTGCGGGTGGTGTCCTGCAGGAACTTCTGGCCCTCGTGCAGGTCGCCGATGGTGTAGCTGCCGGCCTTGAACTGGTCGGTGTGCTCGACCATTTCGCCCACGTCGTGGCCGGCGAGGAACGCCCGGCCCTCGCCCGCCAGGATCAGGCAGCGCACGTCGCGGTCGGCGGCGATCTCGTCCAGCAGCCGGCCAAACTCGCGCCAGCCGGGAATGTCCATGGCGTTCAGCTTGTCCGGCCGATCGAAGATCAGCCACGCCACATGCCCATCCTTGCGGACGATGAACTTGTTCTTCACGGCCCCCCCCTGAGTGCTTTAGGCCACGAGCATACGGACGCGAACCGCCGGGGCAAGAAAAAGGTCGCCGGTCGGATGACCGGCGACCGAAGCAACGAGTCCGTCCGTGTTAGGCGCGCTTCATCCGCCCGGCCATGGCAAGGCCAAGCAGACCGAGCCCGAGCAATCCGACGATACCCGGCGCCGGCACCACGACGTCGATGCTGGCGGCGGCCCCCGAGGACCCTCCCGGCCGCACGACCCGGAGCGCGATGTTATACGTGCCCTGCGCGTTGGGATCGAACGTGCCGGTCGGTGCATCGAGGACAAAGGGGAGATCGACGAACAGGAACCCGAAAATCAGGTTGTAACTATCTTGCAGGACCTTAAGTCCACCCCCACCGAGACCGAAGGCGCTGGCCAGCAGGTTGATGGACCCGTAGTCGTCGCCAAGGGGATCGACGTCATAAAAGAGCTGGATCTCGAACCCGCCGGTTAAGAGATCGAGCACCGTCGCGCCGCCAGATCGACGAACCAGCCGAAGTTCCACTTTGCTCCGAGCAGTGCGCTTGGGTTCGTCAGCGGCGGGTTGAAGAACCGCTGATGCGCGGTCAGACCCAAGGTGATGGTTGGGCCGCCGTCGATCACATGGGTAGAGATCGCGACGCTGTCGTTGGGAATGCCCGAGCCGCCGAACGTCGCGGCGGGTAGTGGTCCGAAGGTGTCGAACGTCGGTACGGCCTGGTCCGGGCCGGCGCCGTAGGCTATCAAGGCCACGAATCCTGCGGCCAACAATGTCCGTCTCATGTAGTCCCCCGATTCTCTCTGACCAATGGGAAAATTTACAACTTTGGCGCTTTGACGCGCTCTCAATACGATGAATTAATTGCAATAAACGTGCCATGGTCCATAACCCGTTGACAAAACTCGATTCATCCCGAGTGCGTTAGGACACGGTTCGCTGAATCCGTAAACTCGCTCGACAATGGGCCGTGAATCTGGGCCTTTCCGCTCAGCGCACCGCCGGCACGGTCTCGCGGTGG
>SHVY01000012.1 GCA_009694045.1 Alphaproteobacteria bacterium
CCGTCAAATCGCTGGGATAACGCAGACCGCGACGATCCGCCACGGCACGATGTTCGGGCGTCCACATCAAGCAACCTCCTCAACAAGGTTGCCACCCATAGAGTCACAACCGACTCCCCAGACTCAACATCTTTTCGGAGCGGCTCTTAACTAACCTGTCCACTTGCCATGGAAGTCGATGTAGCAATTCGTTCCGTTGTTTTTTTCATGTCAAGAATGATGCTATCGAGCCGTGCCTGTTCTGGAGATTGCAAACTAGCTCTGAGTCTCATTAACTCACCAATGATCTCCACCAAACTCAAACCTGAGTTTCGAAGCTCCGTTACAGATCCCAGAATGACATTTAGGTCGATATTCGCCAATCCTACTTCCTCTCTGGTACTCCGCCCAGTTTCAACGGAATTAAGATCGGACACTTCCGAACGTGCACCTAATATATGAATGATGAGCATACGCCTTTGTGCCAAATCGCGGCAAGAAGGCAGTCGTAGCGGCTTATTAGATAACGCCTTGGCGCCAGAGCCGCCAGGCGAGACGCGGGAGGGCGAGCAGCGGGTGGTGGCGCTGCCAGGGGGTGAGGTCCGCGCGGACGCCGGTGTGACGCTCGATCTTCCAGGCGAGATAGTCGGTCCCGCCCGCGAACGTGAAGGCCGCCTTCAGCAGACGCAGGAGGTTGACGGACTTGCCGAGCACCCGGCGTAGGCCCCAGGGAAAAGGCGAGTGCGTGCTCGGGGCAGCGAGAGCAAGCGGCGTCAGCGCGGCATACCGTTCGGCATCGGCGGCGACGATCTGGGCGGCGCGGGAGGCGTCCTCCACCCGCAGCTCGGACCGATAGCTGGCCGCGAACACCGCGCGCCAGAGGTCGAGAGGGTCGTCACGCGACGGCGCGAGCGCGGCGCCCGCCGCCGCCGCCGTCGCCACCGCGGTCGCGAGCATGCGGTTGACGGCGAGGCGGGCCGCCTCGTCGCGGGCGTGGAGCAGGGCCGTGGGCTGGCAGAACCGGGCCCAGATCGAGGGCAGCCAGGCGGCAGGCGCGCAACCGGCGGCGAACTGGCGCACCGACATCACGGCCGCCTTGGCGCGATGACCGTCGCCAAACCCGAGGAAGAAGACGTTCGGCGGCAACAGCGCGTTGGCGAACGCGAGCCACGAACGGCCATAGGCGGCGCGGTAGGTGTCCACCAGGACGTAGACGTCGACCACGCCCTCGAGCGTACCGCGCCGGAGGCAGGAGCCGTAGTACAGGATCGCAACGACGGACCCGCCGAAGCGGCGCCGCAGGGCGGCCACCAGGGCGTCGAGGGCGGGGTCCTGGGGTCGCGCGGTCTCGGCCGCGATCAGGGAGTCGAGGGTGGCAGGAGCCGTCATCCGGGCCGCACGAAGGTAATGGGCCGGGTCGCCACCACGCGGATGGGGCCGGCGGGCAGAACCTCGCCGTCGAGGAGAACGGGGCCGTCGGCCGCGAGGGCCATGGTCCGGGCGCGCGACGCGCGATAGCCGGCGGCCGCCATCCAGGGCCACGGCCGGCGCCGCACGACGGCGGGCAGGGCGGCGAGCACGTGGGCGGGCGGGGCCGCGATCGTCAACAGCTTGAGCGGTCCGTCGCCCTCGCCCCAGAAGGGATCGAGGCCGAGCACCAGGTGCTGGAGAGTGGTGGCGAGCAGGAGAAACCGGCGGCCGTCCCGCGGCGCCTCGTCGTCGAGGCCGAGGCGCATGGCGACGCCGGCGCGGGGCTGGGCGTCGTCGCCGCCGGCGAGGCAGCGAACCAGCGTGACCCCGATCCCCGCCACCGCCGACAGGGTCCCTGCGAGGCCATGGGATTCGATCCGGCGGCGCGTGATCGCCGTCGCCCAGGCGAGGGCGCCGGCGCCGAGGAAGAACCCGAGGACGGGCGGCGCGTCGGCGCAGCGGACCTCGAGGGCCGCGCGGGATGCGGCCCGCTCGGGTCCGCCCGCGAGCAGGGCGGCGAGGTTGGAGCCCCGAAGTCCCACGTCGCCGGCGGTCATGTTGGTGGTGCCGGACGGCAGGATGGCGAAGCGGGGAGCCGCGGCGAAGGGGCCATCGACCAGAGCGGCGGTCAGGACCCGCCCAACGGTACCGTCGCCGCCATCGATCACGATCAAGTCCACGCCCGCCCGGGCGAAGTCGGCTAGGACCCGGGGAATGTCCCCGACGCCATCGAGAACCGCATGGGGAATTCCCGGGAACGCGCGCAGCACATCGGCGGCGACGACACCATGGCGTCGGTTGCGGCGGCTCCGGGCATTGGAGATCACGCCCGCGGGCATCGCCGTCCGCGGGCATCTGCTACACTTCGCGCTGTCCTCAATCGCACCCTCGATGTTCGCGCTCGCTCATCTCTCCGATCCGCATCTGCCGCTGCCCCGGCCGGAACCGGACTCGCTCCTGTCCAAGCGGGTCCTGGGATACCTGTCTTGGCTGCGTCGGCGCAAGGCGATCCACCGGCCCGACGTGTTGGCCGGCCTGGTGGCCGACCTGAAGGCGCAGGCGCCCGACCATGTCGCCCTAACCGGCGACCTGTGCAACATCTCCCTGCCCGAGGAGTTCCGCCGGGCGGCGCGATGGCTGCATGAGCTGGGGCCGCCGGACCGCGTGTCCGTGGTGCCGGGCAACCACGATGCCTATGTCGCCGTGGCGCCCGGGGACGGGCTCGACCTGTGGCGGCCCTACCTCGCGGGCGACGACGGCGATGGTTTCCCGAGCGTGCGGCGGCGGGGTGACGTGGCCCTGATCGGCGTGACCAGCGCGCGGCCGATGTCCTGGGTGAGCGCCGGCGGCTGGCTGGGCGACGATCAGATCGGGGCGTTGGAGGGGCGCCTGGGGGCCTTGGGGCGGGAGGGATTGTTTCGCGTCCTCATGATCCATCATCCGCCCGTGGCCGAGGGCCCGCGCCGCAAGCGGCTGCTGGACATCGCGCCCCTGGCCGCGGCGGTTGGCCGCGCCGGCGTCGACCTGGTGCTACACGGCCACACCCACCGTTCGACCCTGGCGACGCTCGCCACGCCATCCGGACAGGCGCCGGTGATCGGCGTCGCATCCGCCTCGGCCCGCCCCATCCGCGGCGCCGAGGGGGCGTGCTGGAATCTGTACCGGATCGTCCGCGACGGCGCGGCCTGGCGCGTCGGCGTCACCATCCGCGGCGCCGACGGTGGAGCCTTCGCAACTCAGGGCGACTACGCCCTGTCGATCCCGGCGCACGGCTGATGGGTCCGGCATGACGAAGCTTGACCGCTACGTCCTGGCGGAAGCCGGTAAGCCGCTGCTGCTCGCCCTCGTGGTGGTGTTGGCGGCCCTGCTGATGGAGCGGCTGCTGCGGATTCTCGATCTGGTGGCGAACCAGGGCGGGCCGCTGCTGCTGGCCCTGCGGCTGATCGCCAGCCTGGTGCCCCACTATCTGGGTCTCGCCCTGCCGGCGGCCTTCTTCCTCGCGGTGTTCCTGGTCATCAGCAAGTTCGCCCAGCACAGCGAGCTGGATGCCATCCAGGGTGCCGGGGTTTCGCTCGCCCGGCTGCTGCGTCCGCTGATCGTGCTCGGGGCCTTGCTCGCCGTCGCCAGCCTGCTGCTGTACGGCTACATCCAGCCCCACGCCCGCTATGCCTCCAAGGTGATCCAGTACGTCATCGCCAACTCCGCCTGGGACACCATGCTGCAGGAGGGCGTGTTCATCGAGGAGGGCGGCAAGCTCACGCTCTTGGCCGAGGACATCGACCAGGCGGACGGCACGTTGGGCGGGGTGTTCGTCAACCGCGAGCTGGGCGGCGGGCGCTCGCTCGCCACCACGGCGCGGACGGCCGAGCTGTTGCGATCGCCGGATGGCCGGCGCGTGCTGCTCCGCCTGCACGACGGGGTGCAGATCAGCGCCGGGCCGGAGATCGACGACGTCGGCGTCATGAGCTTCGGCAGCTTCGACGTGGATGTCGCGCTCGACGGGGAGATCCCGCCATTCCGAGCCCGGGGCCGGGGCGAGCGGGAGCTGACGCTGGTCGAGCTGTGGCACCGGCGCGGCGACGCGGGAACGCTCGGTCCCGCCATCCGGGCCGAACTGCACGCCCGGCTCGCCCGCGCCCTCAGCCTCGCGCTGCTGCCGTTCGTCGCGGCGCCGTTCGGAGTCGCGGCCAAGCGCACCCGGCAGACGGCGGGACTCACGGTCGCGGCCATGGTGCTGCTGCTGTACGATCACGCGCTGCTGTTCGGGGCGAGCCTGGCGGAGCTCGAGCGGATCCCGGCGCCGCTCGGGTCCTGGGTGCCGTTCGCGGCGTTCGCCACCCTGGGGGCGGTGCTGTTCCGGCGGGTGCTGCGGCGGCCCGACAACAACCCGGTCGACGCCGTCCTTGACGCCCTGGAGGCCACGGCGCGCACGCTTGCGCGGCTCCGGCGCAGCCCAACCGCATGAGGGTCGCGAGTGTTTATCTGTCGCGCCTGTTCCTGACGCGGTTCATCGCCTGCCTGCTGGGGTTCGCCGGGATCATCCAGGTGCTGGACCTGCTGAACAACGCGACCGACATCCTGACCCGGGGCGGCGGCGAGGTTGGCGCGATCGGGTTCTACGCCGCGACCCGCCTGCCCCTGGTCGCCATGCAGATCATGCCCATGGCCGCCCTGATCGCGGCACTGCTCACCCTGACCCGGGTCGGCCAGACCCTCGAGATCGTCGCCCTCAAGGCCGCAGGCCAATCGTATTACCGGACCCTCGCCGGCCTGATCCCCGCCGCCGCCGTGGTCGCCGCCGCGCACTTCCTGATCGGGGAGGTGGTGGCGCCGCCGGCGGATCGCGCGTTGCGCCTGTGGCTGGAGCAGCATCCGGGCGCGGGCGAGCACGCGAGCCGGCTGTGGATTCGGCACGGGGGCGAGGTAATCGCGGTTGCCGGCGTGGCGCCCGGCGGCGCCTATTTGAACCACATCCTGCTGTTCCGGCGCGACGGCGAGAACGCCCTGGTGGAGCGCATCGAGGCGCGGGCGGCGGAGCACGGCGCGGCGGGCTGGACGCTCCTGGACGCAACCGCGATCGACACCCTGGGCCAGGTAGCGCGAAGCGAACGGCTGCCCTGGACGACGACCGTGATGCCCGACGATCTGGCGGGGCTGGCGCGGCCGCAGCTCGCCTACGGTCTCGCCGAGCTCGACGCCCTGGTGGCCGAGACCGCGATCGGGACCCGCGCCCGGACGTTCTACGTAGCCCAGATCCACAAGAAGTTCGCGGCCCCGGCGGCGACCCTGGTGATGATCCTGATCGCCGCCCCGGTGGCGCGCGGCGTGCGCGGGCGCCAGGGTGCCGCGGGGCGGACGATCGCGGGCGTCGGCATCGCCTTCCTGTTCTTCGTGGTCGACGGACTGGCCCAGGTCACCGCCGAGGCGGGCAGCCTGCCCGCGATCCTCGCTGCCTGGTCGCCGACCGCGCTGTTCGCCCTCGTCGCCGGCTCGGTGCTGCTCTACACCGAGGGGTGAATCGCGGCCGTTAGTGCTTGCCTGGTCCCACGGCCACACCTAAGGTCCGGGCGTCTCTCGAGGGAGCTTGGGCAGCCGTGTTCGGGGCCAAGGCGTGGCGGGGGCGGAGTTACGACCTCGGCCGCATGGACCTTCGCGACCTGGTCGTGGCCTACGCGACCTATCCGGCGATTCAGACCTATGCGGCGCTGGCGCTTTTCGGCGCCGGGCTGGCGGTCGCCTGGGGCACGTGGGAGCGGTGGTGGCTGATCGCCGCCGCGGCCGTGATCGCCACCGTCGCCTACCCGGCGGTGTGGTACGCCCTGCACCGCTTCGTCCTGCATGGGCGCTTCCTCTACAAGTCGCCGCTGACCGCCGCCTTGTGGAAGCGCATCCATTTCGACCACCATCAGGACCCGCATCGGCTGGAGGTGCTGTTCGGCGCCCTGGTCACGACCCTGCCGACCATCGCCCTGGTCACCGGGCCGATCGGCTGGGCGCTCGAAGGCCGGGCCGGGGCGGCGTCGGCCATCGCCGCGGCGCTTCTCGCCACCTGCTTCTACGAGTTCTGCCATTGCGTGCAACACCTGAACTACAAGCCGCGCGCGGCCGCGCTGGCCCGGATCAAGCAGCTGCACTTGGCGCATCATTTCCACTGCGAGACCGGAAACTACGGCATCACCAACTTCGTCTGCGACCGGCTGCTTGGCACCTACTACGCGACCGTGCAGGACCGGCCCCGCAGCCCCACCGTGTTCAACCTCGGCTACGACGAGGCGGAAGCCAGGCGTTATCCCTGGGTCGCGGCCCTGACCGGCTCCCCACCCATGGCCCGGCCGCCGCGCTACGACCGCTTCGCCACCGGGAACGATGCGTAGCCCGTGAACGGCGACATCCGGGTCGAACCCGTTCTGGACCGCCGCGGGCTCACGGCGTTCATCGCCCTGCCCGATCGGCTGTACCGGGGGGACCGCAACTACGTTGCGCCGTTGCGCCTGGAGCGCTACGAGGCGCTCGGCCCCAAGAACCCGATCCGCGGGCATACCGAGGTGCGCTTGTGGCTTGCGCGCCGAGGAGCCGCGACCGTTGGGCGGATCAGCGCCCAGATCAACCGGCTGCATGCGGACAAGTACGGGCCGGGCACGGGCAACTTCGGCCTGATCGAGGGCGATGACGATCCGGCCGTGTTCCGCGCCCTGACCGCGACCGCCGAGGGCTGGCTGCGGGAGCGGGGTCAGGTTCGGGTGCAAGGCCCCTACAACCTGTCGGTCAACGAGGAGTCCGGTCTTCTGGTCGAAGGCTTCGACACCCCGCCCGCGGTCATGATGGGCCACGCGCACCCGTACTACGCCCGCCACCTGGAGGCCCTGGGCTACGCCAAGGCGAAGGACCTGTTCGCCTATACCCTCGATTGTGCCTGGCCCCTGCCGGAGGCGACCCTGCGCATGGTGGCGCGGCCGATCGGGGGGCGCGTGGTCGTGCGACCCATGGACCGCCGCCGCTACAAGGAGGAGGTCGCCAAGGCCCTGGCCATCTACAACGAGGCCTGGGCGGACAACTGGAACGCCCTGCCCCTGACCGCGGCGGAGCAGCACCACATGGCCGCGGCGATGCGGCCGCTGATCGACCCCGACCTGGTGTGGTTCGTCGACGTGGATGGGGAGCCGATCGCCTTCGCGGTCTGCCTGCCGAACCTGAACGAGGCGATCGCCGACCTGGGCGGTCGGCTGCTGCCGTTCGGCTGGGCGAAGCTCTTGTGGCGGCTGAAGATCCGGGGCGTCGCCACGGCGCGGGTGCCGTTGATGGGCGTCCGCAAGCGCTTCGGGCACCGGCCCCTGGGGTCCGCCGCCGCCGTCCTGGTGATCGAGGCCCTGCGCAAGGCGGCGCTCGCCAAGGGTTACCGACAGAGCGAACTGTCGTGGATCCTGGAGGATAACCAGCCGATCCGCCGCCTGATCGACGCCTTCGGCGGCCGGCACACCAAGACCTATCGGATCTACGAGAAGGCGCTCGGGTGAGCGGGGCCGCCCGCTGGACGGCCCTGGTGCTGGCCGCGGGACGCGGGCCCGACGATCCCCTGGCGCGCGCCGCCGGAGTCTCGCACAAGGCGATCGTCGCGGTGGGTGGCGTGCCGATGATCGCCCGGGTGGTCGCCTCCTTGCGCGGCTGCCAGGCGATCGGCACCATCGTCGTGAGCATCGAACGGGAGGGCGTCTTGGCCGGCATAGTGGATGGCGTCATGACGATCCCGAGCGGCCCATCCGCCAGCGCGAGCGTCATGGTCGCGCTCGAACGCCTGGGCACGCCTCTGCTGGTGACGACCGCCGACCATGCCTTGCTGACGCCCGCGACGATCGAGCGGTTCCTGGCCGGCATTCCGGCGGATGTGGACGTGGCGGCGGGCATCGTGCCCGCGGCCCTCGTGAGCGAGGCGTATCCGGGGATTCGGCGGACCTTTCTGTCGTTCCGCGATCGGCCGCTGAAAGGCGCCAATCTGTTCGCTTTCCTGACTCCGGACGGGCGCCGGGTCGCGGCGTTCTGGGCGCGAACCGAGGCTTTCCGCAAGCGGCCCCTGCGATTGATCCGCGAATTGGGAGTCTGGCCGGCGCTGCTGTTTGCCCTCGGGCGGCTCACGGTCGACGCTGCCGTGCGGCGGCTCGCGAGCAAGACCGACGTGCGCTTGGCCTTGGTCGAGATCGCGATCGCCGAGGCGGCGATCGACGTGGACAAGCCCAAGGACCTCGCCCTCGCCGAACGAATCCTCCGGGCGCGCGCCCCGTGAAGGATCTGACCATCGTCACCTGGAACGTGAACTCGGTGCGGCTGCGGGTGCCCCTGATCGGCGCCCTGATCGAGGCCCTGGCGCCCGATGTGTTGTGTCTGCAGGAGACCAAGGTCGTTGACGCGGATTTCCCGTTGCAGGCCTTCGCCGAGCATGGGTTCGTGCACGCCGCCCTGCACGGCGCCAAGGCGTACGGCGGGGTGGCGATCCTGTCGCGCGAGCCGCTCGCGCACATCGAGCGGCCACAATGGTGCGGCAAGGCCGACGGGCGCCACGTGCTGGCGCGGCTGCGCTCCGGGGTCGAGATCAATTGCCTCTACGTCCCGGCCGGCGGCGACGTACCGGACCCGATCGCCAACCCGAAGTTCGCCCACAAATTGCGCCTGCTGGGTGAGCTGTCCGCCTGGTTCGCGGCCCGCAAGGCGCCACGCAACCGCCTGGTGCTGACCGGCGACCTCAACATCGCGCCCCTCGAATCCGACGTCTGGTCGCACCGGGCGCTCCTCAAGGAGGTGTCGCACACGCCGGTCGAGATCGACGCCCTCGAAACCCTGCGCAAGACCCACGACTGGATCGACGCGGTGCGCTATTTCGTGCCGCCGGGGGAACCGCTCTACAGTTGGTGGAGTTACCGCGCGCGGGACTGGGAAGCCGCGAACCGGGGCCGCCGGCTGGATCATGTCTGGGTGACGCCGCCCCTTCGCCGCCACCTGCGCGGCGCCACGATCCTCAGGGAAGCGCGGGGCTGGTCGCCGCCGTCCGATCATGCGCCCGTCGCCGTGACGCTTGCCGTCTGAGGCGGCGGCGTGGAACCATCGGCCGATGGACACGCCGCTTGACCTCGCGTTCGCCGGCGCGATCGCGACGATCACCCTGAACCGGCCGGAGAAGCTGAACGCCATCGGCATCGGCGACCTGCCGACCTTCCACGGGATGCTAGACCGGGTGCAAGGCTCGGCCGCGCGCGTGTTGGTGTTCACCGGAACCGGAACCAAGGCCTTCTGCGCCGGGGTGGACCTGGGCGACGTGGCAACCACCGACTGGTCGCAAAATCCTCTGGAAGCGCTGATCGACCGGATCGAGGAATTTCCCCTGCCGACCATCGCGGCGATCAACGGCAGCCTATTCGGCGCCGCGGCCGACCTGGCGCTCGCCTGCGACCTGCGCCTGGGCGTGGCGGACCTGCGGCTCGGGATGCCGCCGGCCAAGCTGGGCGTCGTGCTGCATGCGAGCGGCCTGCGGCGGTTCGCGCTCAGGCTGTCGGCCAACGCGGCGCGGCGCCTGCTGCTGGCGGCCGAGACGATGGACGCAGCGGAACTCCACCGCGCCGGCTATCTCGACCGGGTGGTGGCCCGGGACGCCCTGGCGGCGGAGACCCTCCAGCTCGCGGCGACTCTCGCCGCCCTGGCGCCCATGGCGGTCCGCACCATGAAGCGCGCCCTGGTGGAGATGGAGCGCGGCGGGGTGGACGGCGAGCGGCTGCGGGCCGAGACCCTGGCCTGCTTCGCCTCGAGCGACCTCGCGGAAGGGCTCGCCGCCTTCGCCGCCAAGCGCCCGCCCAGGTTCACCGGCCAGTAGGAGTCCCGATGCCGAACGTCGCCTGCCGTGACAACCGCGCCTACAGCTTCGAGCCGCGCCGCACGGCGTTGCTCGCCATCGACTTCCAGCGCGACTTTCTCGATCCCGAGGGGTTCTGCGTCCGCCGCCTGGGCGAGGACGTCACCGCCATGCGGGCGATCCTGCCGGCGGCGCGGCGCATCCTGGAGGCGGCGCGGCGCGGCGGACTGCACGTGATCCACACCCGCGAGGGATACCGGCCCGACCTCGGCGACATGAACGCCCTGAAGCGCGAGCGCAGCATCTCCGGCACGCCCGGGCCGCTTGGGCGATTCCTGGTCCAGGGCGAGCCGGGCCAGGCAATCATCCCCGAGATGGCGCCGCTCGCGGGCGAGCCGGCGTTCGACAAGCCGGGGTTCAGCGCCTTCTTCCGCTCGCCCCTGGAGGAGCTGTTGCGGGAGCGCGACGTCACCCACCTGATGGTTATGGGAGTGACGACCCAGTGCTGCGTCCATTCGACGATCCGCGCCGCCGTGGACCTGGGCTACTGGTGCCTGACGATCGAGGATGCCTGCGCGGCGCTGCGGCCGGCGTGGCACCAGGCCGCCATGGACCTGATCGCCAGCGAGAACCACCTGTTCGGCTGGGTCGCCGATACGGACGGTGTCGTGGCGGCGCTCAGTTGAGCGATCCGCCCATCGCCTTCAGCTTGGCCACCGCCTCGCGGTAGTCGCGGGTGGTGCGATCGAGGCGGTGGGCGAGCTCGCGCATGATCTCCACCGAGATCTGCGGGAACTGGGTGACGAGCTGGAAGAACAGATCCTTGCTGATGCGAAGTGTGGTCAGCGCCTTGGTCGCCTTCACCGTCGCCGTGCGCGGCACGTCGCACAAGATGGCGATGTCGCCGAAGAAGTCGTTCTTGCCGACCTTGGCCACGGTGATCGGGCCCGAGGGCGTGTCGACCAGGACCGCCGCCTCGCCGTCCAGGATGATGTAGAGCGAATCGCCCGGGTCGCCCTGGCGGAACAGCTCCTGATCGGCGTTGAACGACAGCCGCTCGCTGGTGAAGGCCAGGAGCTTGAGCTTGCTCGGCTCGAACTTGGCGAACAGCGGGATCTGGCGGAGCGCTTCGACGTCGTGCTGCAAGGTCATGGCAATACTCCTTGGTCGCTATTCGGCGGCCAGCAACTGCGCAAGCGCCTCGTTCGCGGTCTCTAGCGAGGCGAAGTCCCCGGACCCGGCGAGCCGCCCGCCCTTGAGCACCAGGACGTGGTCGAACTGCCGGGCCAGGCTGGGACGATGAAGGGCACAGATCAGGGTGCGGCCGCGGAAGGCATCCATCAGGTTGGTCATGATGGTGGTTTGGGCGTGGCCATCCAGGGTCGTCAGGGCCTCGTTGAGGACGAGGATGTCGGGCCGCTTCAGGACCGCGCGCGCGATCGCCACCTTCTGCCTCTGGGCGTTGGTCAGCCGGGTGCCGCCGATGCCCACGGGATAGGCGAGCCCGGCTTCGATGACGATGTCGCGCAGCCCGAGGGTCGCCACCACTTCGGCGATCAGCTCGCTGACCTTGGCGGCGCCGTGGGCCTTGCCGTAGGCGAGCTTGCCGAACAGCACGTTGTCCTGGAGCGAGGCGTGGCCGTTGTAGCGGTCGGGATCGAAGAAGGCGATAGCGTACCGCAGGTCCGGCGGCAGGCCCTCGGCGAAGGCGCGGCGGGCGGCCAGCAGCCGCTCCTGCATCGCCTCGTCGATCAGTCCGAGGCGGTGGCGTGCCGGGACCAGCTTGAACGGCAACGACAGCAGCATGCGCCGCTCGTCCCGATCGAGCTCCCCGACCCGACCACCGTCGATCCGGCGCACGAGGTTCTGGTAGTCCGGCAGCTCGTCGAAGCCGATGAAGCTGAACTGGGCGAAAAACTCGTGTTCGGGCGGCAGGTCGGCGAACAGCTCGACCATGGTCCGCGCCACCTGCAGGCCGACGTCGAGCAGCGTGTCGGTCAGGCCCGCCTTGGCGAGCACGCCCATCACGTAGTCGTTCTCGGGCAGGTGCTCCATGTCGAAGCCTTCGCCCAGCGGCGAGCCGAACAGCAGGTTCTCGGCGACCGAGGCGTTGGTATTGTAGCGGTCGGGATTGAACGGCTCGACCAGGTCGGCGAGGCCCGACTGTTCGAGCAAGCCGGGGAGCGCGCGCCGCGCTTCGAGAACCCGCCGCGCCTCGTCGGGCTTGGCGACGGGATCGATGGTGCCCTTGAGGCCCAGTTGATAGACCTCGCCGCTGAGGTCGGCGACGTCGAGCGCCAGGGCGATCTGACGGGTGAGAGCATCGGGCGTCTCGGCCGCGGCGCGGCCGTGGTCGATCCAGTCCGCCTGACGATCGTCCACCGAGTTGCCCGACCGTTCGGCTTCCATGATCGCGCGCTTCCGCCGCGCCGCCGCCGGTTCGACATAATCGACCTCGCGCACCGGACGGTGCTTGAGCCCGTAGGTCAGATTTTCTCCGAGGCTGGTGGCGAGCAGGGAGGTGGCGGGGCCGACGTAGCCGATGCGCTGGCCGATCAGGGCTTCGGGCGCGTCCTTGAGCTCGACGCCGCCGATCACCAGGCGGCCCGCCGTCGGGTCGATCAGGCGAACCAGGAGCTGGGCCAGATCGGCCTTGCCGCTGGCGCCATCGCCGACGATCGCGATGGAACGTCCCAGGGGAATCAGGGTGTTGACGCCGTCGATCTTGACCTCGCCGTCCTCGGCCAGACCCAGGTTGACGGCCTGGAGTTCGCCCTGGAACGAACCCCCCTCCGCGTCGCCCAGAAGCAGTGCTTCGTCCCTGAGGCCGGGGATGTCGAACTGGCTGACAACCTGGTCGTACTTGATCCGGCTGTCCTCCTTCATCTGATAGTAGTCGAGCAGCTCCTTCCACGGCCCCGGCAGGTCCTTGTAGGCGGCGATGGCGGCGAACAGGGAGCCGAGCGAGAGCGAGCCTTCGATCGCCAGCCACCCGCCGATGGAATAGAAGAAGAAGGGCGTGAGCTGGGCCAGGAAGTTGTTGAGGAACTTGACCAGGAACTTGAGGATGTAGATGCGGTTGCGGACGTCGAAGATCGTCCCGAAGCGTGCCGAGAAGTCCGCGAGTTCGTAGCGGGCGGTGCCGCTCGCGTGCATCTCGGGCGCGGTCTGCACCGACTCGGCGATCCGTTCCGAGAGCTTGCGCACCTCCTTGACCCGCGCCTTGCCCAGCAGATTGACCTTGCGCTGCAACCTGGGGATGAACAGCGCCTGGATGGGATAGAGCGCGATCGAGGCGATCCCCATGTAGACGTCCTGGGCGAAGATGAAGAAGACCGCCGTCAGCAGGAGCCCGCCCTGGAGCAGTGGCAGGGCCATGGCATCGCCGATGAATCCGCCCAGGGTCTCCACCTCCGACGTGATCATCGGGATGATCTCGCCCGCGCTCACCTTGCGGAAGTGGCCGAGGGGGAACCGCAAGGCCCGGACCAGGAGTTGGTAGCGCAGGCGGCGCAGCATGCGCTCGCCCATGATTCCCTTATAGACGTTGATCCAGTATTTGAAACCGCCGTTGATCAATACGAGAAAAAGAAACAGGCCACAGTATGTGTATAAGAGTGGTTTCTGTTCGAGATCGAGCAATCCATATCCGAATATTTCGAATGGTCGCGGGAAATCTTCAGGGACCGCATCGAGCACCTTATTGATAATCAATTTGGGAACGTCGAGCGACGCGTAATAAAACGGCAGGGACAGCCCGGTGATCAGCAGGATGAGGAGCTGCTGACGCTTGCTGTACTTGAGGATGTAGCGAAAAAGGCTGCGTTCCATATACCTGGCCGGGGAACGGGCGCCATCGCGTGGGCGTGCGCGACCTTAGCCGAGCGCAGGGGCGCGGTAAACGGCGCCGAAGCGGTAGTGGCGGACCGGAGGGCTGTGTAATAGTCCCGGCGGCCGCTGGACCGTCAGGGGGGGGGCGACGATGGCGTCACGGGCGAGTGGACCCAGGGTGCTGATCTACTGCCACGACACGTTCGGCCTGGGTCATCTTCGGCGTTGCCGCACCATCGCCCACGCGCTGGTGGAGCGGTTCAAGGATTTGTCGGTGATGATCCTGTCGGGGTCGCCGATCATCGGCAGCTTCGATTTCCGCGCCCGGGTCGATTTCGTTCGCATCCCCGGCGTCGTCAAGCTGCGCAACGGCGAATACACCTCCCTCAGCCTGCACATCGACATCGAGGAAACCCTGGCCATGCGGGCATCAATCATCCGCCACACGGCGGAGATCTTTGATCCCGATATCTTCATCGTCGACAAGGAACCCCTGGGTCTGCGCGGCGAGGTCAAGGAAACCCTCGAGATGTTGAAGGGGCGCGGCACCCGGCTGGTGCTGGGCTTGCGCGACGTGCTCGACGAGCCGGCCCACCTGGCGCCGGAGTGGAAGCGCAAGGGCGTGATGCCGGCGCTGCGCGATCTGTACGACGAGATCTGGGTGTACGGTCTGCCGCAGATCTGGGACCCGTTGCGCGACATCAGCCTGCCGTGGTCGGCGCGCAAGAAGATGACGTTCACCGGGTACCTGCGGCGGAGCCTGCCCGAGGGCGGATCGTCGCCGCGCCCGCACGTGGCGATCGACGAGCCGTTCCTGCTGGTGACCCCCGGCGGCGGCGGCGACGGCGAGACCCTGATCGACTGGGTGATCCGCGCCTACGAAGGACGCAGCACGCCGCCCTGGCGGGCGCTCCTGGTGTTCGGACCGTTCATGGCGCCCGAGACCATCGCCGAGTTCCTCCGCCGCGTCGAGGGCAACAAGCGGCTGATCGCCACCACCTTCGACGCCCACATCGAGACGATGATGGCGCGCGCCGCAGGCGTCGTGGCCATGGGCGGGTACAACACGTTCTGCGAGATTCTGTCGCTCGACAAACGCGCGCTGATCGTGCCGCGCACGGTGCCGCGCATGGAACAGTTCATCCGTGCCGAGCGCGCGGCCGAGCTCGGGCTGATCACGATGCTGGCGGACGACGGCAAGCACGATCCCCAGCGCATGGCGACCGCGCTGCGCCACCTGCCGCAACAGAAACTCCCGTCCGAAGTGGTCATCCCCGGGCTGCTCGACGGGCTGGAGAACGTCAATCGGCTGGCCTACATCGGTTTCTCGCGCCGGACGAGCCCGCGGCTCGCGGTCGCCCAGAAGGCTTGAACGGGATCCGCTTGCCCCACCGCGTGGCGTTCGTGCTCAAAGGCTACCCGCGTCTGTCGGAGACGTTCATCGCCCAGGAAATTCTGGGGCTGGAGCGACGCGGCCTGGACATCGTCATCGTCTCCTTGCGGCACCCGACCGAGGGCGAACGGCATCCCGTCCACCGTGCGATCAAGGCGCCCATCGTCTACCTGCCGGAGTACCTGGCGCACGAGCCGCGCCGGGTGCTGCGGGCATGGTGGGCGGCCCGCCGTCTGGCGGGGTACGGCGTGGCGTGGCGCGCCTGGCTGTGCGACCTGGTCCGCGACCCGACGCCCAATCGGGTGCGCCGCTTCGGCCAGGCCCTGGTGCTGGCGGTGGAGGTCGCTCCGAATGTCGCGTCCCTGCACGCCCATTTCCTGCATACCCCGGCGTCGGTGACCCGCTACGCGGCGCTGCTGACCGGCCTGCCCTGGACCTGTTCGGCCCACGCCAAGGACATCTGGACCACGCCGGACTGGGAGAAGCGCGAGAAGCTCGCGGCCTGTCGCTGGCTCGTCACCTGCACCCAGGGCGGCGCCGACCATCTCGCCGCCCTGGCCGAGCGCGGCCGGGTCGAGCTGGTCTATCACGGGCTGGACCTTGAACGGTTCGCGCCCGGCCCGGCCCACCGCCGCCGGCGCGATGGCGGCAATCCGGGCGATCCGGTCGTGATTCTCTGCGTCGGCCGGGCCGTGCCCAAGAAGGGACTCGAGGACCTGCTCGATGCCCTGGCCCTGCTGCCAGCGGGGCTCGCCTGGCGGCTGGTCCATATCGGCGGCGGCCCCCTGATGCCGGCCCTGCGGCGGCGGGCCGAACGACTGGGGCTGGTCGATCGCATCACCTGGCGGGGCGCGCGAGCCCAGGACGACGTGATCGCCGCCTATCGCGAGGCCGATCTGTTCGCGTTGACGGTGCGGATCGCCGAGGACGGCGACCGCGACGGCCTGCCCAACGTCCTCCTGGAGGCCCAGAGCCAGGGCTTGGCCGTGGTCTCGACCGCGGTCTCGGCGGTTCCCGAATTCGTCACCGACGAGGTCAACGGCGTGCTGGTCACGGAGCGGGACCGCTCGGCGATCGCGGGCGCGCTGGCCCGGCTCATCCAGAAGCCGGACCTGCGCGAGCGCATGGGCCGCGCCGGCGAGGCGCGGGTACGGCGCCACTTCGGCATGGACGCGGGGCTGGCGCGCCTGGCCGCGAAGTTCGGCATCGTCGCCTGAGGCCGGGAGCCATGCGAATCGCGTTCTACGCCCCGATGAAACCGCCGGACCATCCGGTGCCGTCGGGGGACCGGCGGGTCGCCCGGCTGTTGCTGGCGACGCTGCGGACCAGTGGGCACCTGGTGGGGCTGGCCTCGCGCTTCCGCTCGTTCGACGGTCGCGGCGACGAAACGCGGCAGGCCCGACTGGCGCGGCGGGGAGCGACCGAGGCGGACCGGTTGATCGCCCGATACCGTGCGCGCCCCCGGGCGCAGCGGCCCGAGTTGTGGTTCACCTATCACCTCTACCACAAGGCACCGGATCACCTTGGACCCCGGGTCGCCGCCGCCCTGGCGATCCCTTACGTGGTGGCGGAAGCCTCGATCGCCGGCAAGCGCGCGGACGGTCCCTGGCGTTCGGGCTACCGCGATGCGCTGGCCGCCATCGCCGGCGCCGACGTGGTGTTGGCTATGACCGAGGTCGACTGGCAGGGGCTGGCGACGGTCGTCCCGCGGCGCCGGCTGTTGCGCCTGCCGCCGTTCCTGGATCCCGCGCCCTTCGCGCGTGCGCCCCGCGATCGCGCGGCCCTGGCCCGGCGCCATGGGATGGATCCCGACGTGCCCTGGCTGCTCGCCGTCGCGATGATGCGGCCGGGGGCCAAGACCGAATCGTATCTGCGACTAGGCGCCGGGCTCGGGTTGCTCGGCGATCGTGCCTGGCAGCTTCTGGTGGTGGGCGACGGGCCCTGCCGCGACACGGTGCGGGCGGCATTGGGCGATTCCCGTGTGCGCTATGCCGGCGGCTTGCGGCCCAGCGCGCTACCAGCGTATTACGCGGCGTCCGACATCCTGGTGTGGCCGGGCGTTAGTGAGGCGTACGGCATGTCCTATCTCGAGGCCCAGGCGGCCGGTTGCCCCGTGGTCTGCGGCGACGAGCCGGGGGTTCGCGCGGTGGTCCGCCATGGCTGCTCGGGTCTGATGGTGCCGCCCGGCGATGCGCGGGCCCTGGCCGATGCCCTGGGCCGCCTGCTGGACGACGGGGCGTTGCGGCGCCGGCTCGGCCGCACGGCGCGGGCCTACGTCGCCCGCCGCCATGGGCCGGTGGCGGCGCGCGCGGTGCTCGACCGCGCCGTCGCCCTGGCCCGGCCGGCGCCGTGACCGAGCTCCTGTTGCTGCGCCACGGCCCCACCTCGGAGGCGACCGAGGCGCGGCTGAAGGGTCGGCTTGACGTGCCCCTGTCCGACGCGGGTCGCGCCGAGATCGCGGCTTGGCGCCTGCCGATACTGTTCGCGGCGGCGCGCTGGTACGCGAGCCCGCTGGCGCGGACCCGCGAGACGGCGACGATCCTTGGTCTTTCGGCCATCGCGGACCCGCGGCTGATCGAGATGGACTGGGGCCGCTGGGAGGGGCATTCGCTCGAAGAGTTGCGGGCGGCGGACCCCGAAGGCGTCGCCGCCAACGAGGCGCGGGGCCTCGACTTCCGGCCCCCCGGCGGCGAAAGTCCGCGGACCGTGCAGGCGCGCCTGATGCCCTGGCTGGCGGAGGCCGCGGCGGCCGCCGGGCCGGTGGGCGCCGTCACCCACAAGGGCGTCATCCGCGCGCTCATCGGGCTTGCCACCGGCTGGGATTTCCTCGGCCCGCCCCCGGCCAGGATCGGGTACGGCCTGGGCTATCACCTGCGGCTCGGCCGCGATGGAACTCCCGCGGTGGTGCGCCCGGGCTTTGCCCTCGGGAGCGAGCCATAGGGTCCCGTCTGCTGTTCCATGTCCAGCACCTGCTGGGCACCGGCCATCTGATGCGCACGGCCCTGATCGCCAATGCCGCGGCAAGGCGGGGCCATGCGGTCTGGATCGCCAGCGGCGGCCTGCCGGTTCACGGCCTCGATCTGGGCGCCGGGCGATTGGTGCAGCTCCCCCCCCTCGCCGCCGCCGACGCGAGCTTCCGCCGCTTGGTGGATGAACGCGGCCGCGACGTCGACGCCGATTGGTGGGAGCGGCGCCGCGCGGCACTCGATGCCGCGATCGCCGAGGCCCGGCCCCAGGCCTTCGTCGTCGAGCAGTTTCCGTTCGGCCGGCGCAAGCTCGCGCGCGAGCTGGTTCCCGTGCTCGAGCGGGCCCGGGCCGCGCGGGTGTCCGTGATCTGTTCGGTCCGCGACGTGCTGACGGCGCGCGACGACCCGTCCCGCGACCGCGAGATGGCGGAGCTCGCCCGGCGGCTGTGCGACACGGTCCTGGTGCACGGCGACCCGAGGGTGCTGCCCTTCGGGGCGAGCTTCCCGGCGGCCGACACGATCGCCGACCTCGTGCACTACACCGGGTATGTCGCCCCCCCGGCCGCGCCGAAAACCGAGCGGGGCGACGAGATTCTGGTGTCCGCCGGCGGGGGCGCGGTGGGCGAACCCCTGCTGGTCGCGGCGCTGGACGCGGCCCGGCAGGGGCGCCACCCCTGGCGCATCCTCGCGGGAGGCGGCATCGCCGCGGCGCGATTCGACGCCCTGGTCGCGGCCGCCCCCGCCAATGCCCTGGTCGAGCGCAACCGGGCGGATTTCCGAGCCCTGCTCGCACGATGCGCTGTCTCGGTCTCGCAAGGCGGGTACAATACGGTGCTGGAGACCCTGACAGCGGGAGCCCGCGCCGTGATCGTTCCCTTCGCCACCGACGGCCAGACCGAACAAAGCCAGCGCGCAAGGCGGATGGCCGCGCTCGGCCTGGTGGACGTGGTCGACGAGGCGACGCTGTCCGGGGCGACGCTGTCCGGGGCCGTCGCGACCGCCCTGCTGCGGCCAGCCGGCGGCACGCCCGCCCTCGACGTCGGCGGCGCCGAGCGAACCGTCGCGCTCATCGAGGACCTTATCGCCAGACACCATGCCGACCTGGCGCGCGCTTGAGGGGGAGCTCGACCGGTGGACCGAGACCGGTTCCGCCGCCACGTTCTGGTGGCGCGACGATGACGCCGGACCGGCCGGGCCGGAGCTGCGGCGCCTGCTTGACCTCGGCCGGATGCTGAACGTCGGGTTGGGCCTCGCGGTGGTGCCGACCTGGCTCGAGGAGTCGGCGGCCGCCATGATCGTCGCCGCCGGGACCATTGACGTCCTGCAACATGGTTATGCCCATGCGAGCCATGCCGAAGGCGACGCCAAGAAGAGCGAGTTTCCCGCGAGCCGGCCCCTGGATCGCGCCGTCGCGGACCTGCGCGCGGGGCGCGTGGGATTGCACGCGCGATTCGGGCGGCAAGCCATGGCGGTCCTGGTGCCGCCGTGGAACCGAATCGCCCCCGCCGTGGTGGCGCGGCTGGCGGAGGCGGGCCTGACCGGACTCTCCACGTTCGGCCCCCGTGCGGCCACAGGGACCCTGACGGTCAACACCCACGTCGACGTCATCGCCTGGCGGTACGGCCGCGGTTTCGTTGGCGAGGCGGCGGCCCTGGCCGTCACCATCGGACATCTGCGGGCGCGGCGCGAGGGCGAGGTCGATCGGCACGAGCCGACCGGGCTCCTCACCCACCATCGCGTCCAGGACGAAGCCACCTGGGGGTTCGTCGGGGCGTTCGTCCGGGCGACTCGCGGACACCCGGCCGCGCGCTGGCTGTCCCCCCGCGCCGCCTTCGCGAGGGCCACGTGAGCGCGCAGGCCCTGCGGTACTCCTGGCGCACCCTCGGTCCGGACTACGCCCGGGCCGGTGCCGGCTTCGCTCTGACCGGAGGACCGCTGATCCTGGTCCCGGCGGCCCCGGTCGTCGTCGCCGTCTTGGCCGCCATGGCGGCCTTGTTCATTCTGTTCGCAGCGCGCACGGCGATACGCCACGGGACGAGGTTGATCCTGTCGGAGACCGCGCTCCGGACCGAGGGTCCCTTCGCGCGATCCCTGCCCTGGGCGAGCCTGCGGGGCATGAAGCTTGCCTATTACGCGACCCGGCGGGACCGGAAAGGGGGCTGGATGCAGCTCCGCCTGCGCGGCTATCACGGTAGTTTGACCGTGGATTCCGGGATTGACCGCTT
This sequence comes from Alphaproteobacteria bacterium, assembly GCA_009694045.1. Taxonomy (GTDB): domain Bacteria; phylum Pseudomonadota; class Alphaproteobacteria; order SP197; family SP197; genus SHVY01. The sequence continues at coordinate 20,200 of SHVY01000012.1, forward strand.
CCCCGACATCGTGCGGATGGCCTATGGTGCGGCACGCTGCAACGGCTTGCGCCTAGGCGGTGCCACCATCGCCAACGTGGCCGCGATGGGTCTTGCCCGCGACGACGACAACGAGGGGCCGAACCCGTGACCGACCTGGTGACGATTCGCGATCTGGCCGTGGATTTCCAGATCGGCGAAGCCAAGGTGGAGGCGGTGCGCGGGGTCAGCATGTCGATCCGCTCCGGCACGACCCTCGCCCTGGTCGGCGAATCGGGATCGGGCAAGACGGTGGTGTCGCAGGCGCTGCTGCGCCTCCTGCCGCGCAACGCCCAGATCACCCGGGGCCAGATCCTGCTGCACGATCCCGACGGGGCCGGCACCGTGGACATTGCCCAACTGGACGCCGATGGACCCGCCATGCGGGCGATCCGCGGCAACCGCATGTCGATTATCTTCCAGGAACCGATGACGTCGCTGTCGCCCCTGCATACGATCGGCGATCAGGTGGGCGAATCCCTGAAGCTGCATCGCGGCCTCGGACGGGCCGACGTCCGCTCGATCACGATCGAGATGTTGCGGATGGTGGGGTTCCCCGATCCGGTGACGGCGTACCGGACCTATCCGTTCGAGCTGTCCGGTGGCCTGCGCCAGCGCGCCATGATCGCCATGGCCCTGGTGTGCCGCCCGGCCCTGCTGATCGCGGACGAGCCGACCACCGCGCTCGACGTCACCATCCAGGCGCAGATCCTGAAGCTGGTGGCCGACCTGCAGCGGGACTTGGGGATGGCGGTGCTGATGATCACCCACGACCTGGGCGTCGTCGCCAACGTCGCCCGCGAAGTCGTCGTCATGTATCACGGTCAGGTCATGGAGGCCGGCAGCATCGAGGACATCTTCCACCGCCCCGGCCATCCGTACTTGAGGGCCTTGTTGCGGGCGGTGCCGCGCTTCAGCATGGGCGCCGATGAACGGCTGGTCCCCTTGCGCGAGATTGCCCCGCCGGAGACGATCGGTTGGCACCGGGAGGCATGGCCCGACGGCGCCGAGAACGCGGGCCCGCTGCTCGAGGTCCGGGGGCTCGGCAAGCGGTTCGCGATTCGCGGTGGCAAGCCGCTGGGCGGCGGCGCCGCGGTGCATCGCGCGGTGATCGACGTGAGCTTCGCCATCCAGCGGGGCGAATGCCTGGGGTTGGTCGGCGAATCCGGGTGCGGCAAGACCACCACCAGCAAGCTGATCCTGAAGGCCCTGAACGCCGACGCCGGGTCCATACGCTTCAACGATCGCGGCCGGATCGTGGACGTGGCGAGCCTCGCGGGCGCCGACCTGATGCGCTTCCGGCGCCGGGTGCAGTTCATCTTCCAGGATCCGTTCTCGTCCCTGAACCCGCGCATGACGGTGATGGACATCCTGGCCGAGCCGCTGGAGATCCACCGGCTCGGCACGCCCGCCGAGCGCACCGAGCGGGTCAAGGAGCTGATGCGCCTGGTCGGGCTCGACACCCGCCACCTGGGCCGCTACCCGCACAGCTTCTCGGGCGGGCAGCGGCAGCGCATCGGCATCGCCCGGGCGCTGGCGCTGGAGCCCGATCTGCTGATCTGCGACGAGCCCGTATCGGCCCTGGACGTGTCGATCCAGGCCCAGATCCTGAACCTGCTGAAGGATTTGCAGCAGAAGCTCGGGCTCACCTACCTGTTCATCTCGCACAACCTGGCGGTGGTCGACTACATGGCCGACCGCATCGCGGTGATGTGCGCCGGGCGCATCGTGGAGACGGCCCCGACCGCCACCTTGTTCGCCAACCCGACGCATCCCTATACCCGGGCCCTGGTCGCGGCCGTACCGGAGCCGAGCCTGGATCGCCGGCTGGACCTCGCGGCCCTGATGGCGGGCAAGGCTTCGGACCCGACGGCCTGGCCGGCGCCCTTCACCATTCCCGCGGGCGAGGATATGGGTCTCATCGATTTGGGCGGCGGCCATTGGGTGCTGGCGGCATGAGAATGCTCGCGCGGCTCGCCCTGCTGGTGCTCCTCGGCGGGCCCGCGGCGGCCGGGGGCTACCAGGAACCGCCGTTCCTCGCGGAGGCCGTGGCGAGCGGTACCCTGCCGCCGGTCGATCGGCGCGTGCCAGACGAGCCCCTGGTGTGGCGGCCCGGCGCGGGCAAGGCTGTCGGCGTCTATGGTGGTGACTGGCGCACCATGATCCACCGCGAGAAGGACGTGCGCCTTCTGGCGGTCTACGGCTACGCCCGCTTGGTGGGATACGACGAGGACTACGGGATCCATCCCGACCTGCTGGCCGATGTGACGGTGGCGGATGAACGGGTCTTCACCCTGCGCCTGCGCCGGGGGCACCGGTGGTCGGACGGCGCTCCGTTTACGGTCGAGGACTTCCGCTACTGGTGGGAGGACGTGGCCAACGACCCGGATTTGAGCCCCACTGGGCCGCCGCAGGTCCTGATCGTCGACGGCGAGGCGCCGACCGTGACCTTTCCCGACGCGGTGACCGTTGTCTATGCCTGGACGCGGCCGAACCCCTTCTTCCTGCCCGCCATGGCGTCGACCACGCCCCTCTTCATCTTCGGCCCGGCGCACTATCTGAAGCAGTTCCATGCCCGCTTCGCCGACCCTGCGATTCTCGAGGACTTGGTCGAGGAGGCGGGTCAGGAAGGCTGGGCCGCCCTGCACAACCAGATCGACAACATGTACCGGTCCGACAACCCCAACCTGCCCACGCTGCAGCCCTGGGTCCTGACGACCGCGGGTCCATCGAAGCGCTACGTGGCGGTGCGCAATCCCTACTACCACCGGGTTGATCCCGATGGCCGGCAGCTTCCCTACATCGATCGCCTGCTGCTCGAAGTCGTCGACAGCAAACTGATCCCGGCGAAGTCCGGCGCCGGCGGGGCCGACCTTCAGGGGCGGGGCCTGAACTTCAACAACTACACGTTCCTCAAGGACGCCGAGGCCGGCCACGATTATGCGGTCTATCTGTGGCGCACCGCCGTGGGCGCGCAGCAGGCGTTGTACCCGAACCTCAGCGTGGTCGATCCCGTATGGCGCACGCTGCTGCGCGACGCTCGGTTCCGCCGCGCCCTGTCGCTGGCGATCGACCGGCACGAGATCAACCAAGTCATCTATTACGGGCTGGCGGTCGAGGGCAACAACACGGTGCTTCCCTGGAGCCCGCTGTTCGAGGACGACTACCGCACGCGCTGGGCGACCTTCGATCTCGCCGCCGCCAATGCCCTGCTGGACGAGATCGGCCTGGTGGCACGCGACGGCCGTGGCGTGCGGCTTCTGCCCGACGGCCGGCCCCTGGAGATCGTGGTCGAGACCGCCGGCGAGGACACCGAGCAGTCCGACGTGTTGGAGCTGGTGCACGATAGTTGGCTCCAGATTGGGGCGAAGCTCTACACCAAACCCCTGCAGCGCGAGGTTCTGCGCAATCGGGTATTCGCCGGCGAAACGGTGATGTCGATCTGGTCCGGCTATGAGAACGCCGTGCCCACCGCCGACATGAGCCCCTTCGAATTCGCCCCCACCATGCAGCAGTCGCTGCAATGGCCGATGTGGGGCCAGTACTTCGAGACCGGCGGCGAGTCCGGCGAGCCCGTAGACCTGCCCGAGGCGCAACGGCTGATGGACTTGAACGACCGCTGGCGCCTGACCGAGTCCATGGCGGAACGCGAGGCGATCTGGCGGGAGATGATCGCGATCAACGTGGATCAGGTCTATACCATCGGCCTGGCCAGCGGTACCTTGCAGCCCATCGTGGTCAGCAAGCGCCTGAACAACGTGCCCAGCGAGGGGATCTTCAATTGGGAACCGGGGGCGCAGTTCGGCGTCTATCGCCCCGACACGTTCTGGTTCTCGCCCGAAGGCGCCGAGTCCGTCAGCAACTGATGGCCCGCCCCGTCCCTAACCCCGCACGTTCGGCCACGGGCGCCCGCGCGTGCTGACCTTCATCGCCCACCGCATCCTGATCATGATCCCGACGCTGCTGGGGATCAGCCTGCTGACGTTCGTCATCATCCAGCTTCCGCCCGGCGACTACCTGACGACCTACGTCGCCGAGCTCCAGGCCCAGGGCGAAATGGCGGACGAGAAGATCGCCTTTCTGCGCGAGACCTACGGCCTCGACCAGCCGATGTGGAAGCAGTACCTGGTCTGGCTGGCCGGGCTGCTGCAGGGCGACATGGGTTACTCGTTCGAGTTCAACCTGCCGGCGTCCGAGGTGATCGGCGATCAGCTCCTGCTCACGTTCATCCTGTCGTTCGCGACGGTCTTGTTCACCTATGTGGTTTCCTTCCCGATCGGGGTCTATTCGGCGACCCACCAGTATTCGATCAGCGACTACGGGCTCACCTTCCTGGGCTTCCTCGGGCTCGCTACCCCCAACTTCCTGCTCGCGCTCGTGCTGCTCTACGTCGCCAACGTGACGTTTGGCATCTCGATCGGCGGGATGATGGATCCGGAGTACCTGGACCAGCCGTGGAGCTGGGGCAAGCTCTGGTCGATCCTCGCGCACCTCTGGGTGCCGGTGCTGGTGATCGGCACCTCGGGCACGGCCGGGATGATCCGCCGCCTGCGCGCCAACCTGCTCGACGAGTTGCAGAAGCAATACGTGGTGACCGCGCGGGCCAAGGGACTGTCGCCGTTCCGGGTCCTGGTGAAGTATCCGCTGCGCATGGCGCTGAACCCGTTCATCGCCGATATAGGCAACCTGCTGCCGCAGGTGATCTCGGGTGCCGCGATCGTCTCGGTGGTGCTGTCCCTGCCGACCACCGGCCCCATGCTCCTGAATGCGCTCCGCACCCAGGACATGTACCTCGCCGGATCGTTCCTGATGTGTTTGGCCCTGCTCACGGTGATCGGTGTCCTGGTCTCGGATCTGGCGCTGGCCTTGCTCGATCCCCGCATCCGGCTCGGCGGCGGGGTGTCGCGATGAACGGCGATCGGGCGCCCGAACACTACGTCTCGCCGGAACCGTTCGACGTCACGTCGATCGAGGCGATGACGCCGGCGCAGGAGCGCTACTTCCTCGCCTCGCAATGGACCCTGATGTGGTGGAAGCTGCGGCGCCATCGCCTAGCGGTGATATCGGGCGTGGTGCTCGGGGTTCTCTACTTCTCGATCCTCGTCTCCGAGGTGCTGGCCCCCTACAATCTGCACAGCCGGGACGTGAACCACCTCTTCGCGCCGCCGCAGCGGCTGCACCTGTTCCATGACGGCGCCTTGATCGGACCCTTCGTGTACGGCTACGACTATCGCCTGAACATGGACAACCTGCGGCGCGAGTACACGCCGAGCGACGAGAAGATTCAGCGGGTCCGCTTCTTCTGCCTGGGCGACGACTATGAGTTCTGGGGCCTCGTCCCCGGCCGATTCCATGTGATGTGTCCGGCCGACGGCGGCACGCTGTACCTGCTTGGAACCGACCGGCTGGGCCGCGACGTGCTGTCGCGCATGATCGAGGGCGCCCGGGTCTCGCTCACCGTCGGGCTGGTTGGGATCACCATTAGCTTCATGCTCGGCATCGTGTTCGGCGGCGTCTCGGGCTACTACGGCGGCTGGATCGACAGCCTGGTGCAGCGGATCATCGAGATCATCCGCAGCTTCCCCGAGCTGCCGCTGTGGATGGCCCTGTCCGCCGCCCTGCCGGTGAACTGGAATCCGATCCTGATCTACTTCGGGATCACCATCATCCTCGGGCTGCTGGACTGGACCGGGCTCGCCCGGGCGGTCCGCTCGAAACTGCTGGCGTTGCGCGAAGAGGACTTCGCCACCGCGGCGATGCTGCTCGGCGCGCGGCCCGCGCGCATCATCTTCCGCCATCTGATGCCGAGCTTCGCGAGCCACCTGATCGCGTCGGCGACCCTGTCGGTGCCGGCGATGATCCTCGGCGAGACCGCGCTCTCGTTCCTCGGGCTCGGCCTCCGGCCGCCGATCACGAGCTGGGGCGTTCTGCTGAACGAGGCGCAGAACATCAATGTCGTCGCCCTCTACCCCTGGCTGATGCTGCCGGTGCTGCCGGTGATCGTCACGGTGCTGGCCTTCAACTTCCTGGGCGACGGCCTGCGCGACGCCGCCGATCCCTACCGCTAGTGGTCCTACACAATCGCATGATTCGTCATCGTGTTTGGGGCGGACCACAGAATAAGAATCTTCCTAGGGGTTTGGCCCGACGGATCGTGAACGATCCGTCGGAGTCAAAGCAATAGGCGCCAGGCGATGATCACGCTCCGTCCGGCCGCCCAGCGCGGCCGCACCCGGCTCGGCTGGCTCGACGGTCGGCACTCGTTCTCGTTCGGCGGCTACTACGATTCGGCGCACGTGGGCTTCGCCCACCTGCTGGTGATCAACGACGATCGGATCGCCCCCGGCGGCGGCTTCGGCACCCACGGCCACAGCGACATGGAGATCGTCACCTACATGCTCGAAGGCCGCCTCGCCCACCGGGACAGTCTGGGCAACGGCTCGACCATCGCGGCCGGCGAAGCCCAGCGCATGAGCGCCGGCACCGGCATCCGCCACAGCGAGTTCAACGCCTCGAAGGACGATCCCGCGCGCCTGCTGCAGATCTGGATCGAGCCCGGGGTCGCGGGACTGTCCCCGGGCTACGAGGAGCGACCGTTCACCCCCGCCGAGAAGCGCAACCGGCTGTGCGCCATCGCCGCCCCCGACCGGCGCGACGGCGCCATGATGCTGCACCAGGACGCGGTGCTGTACGCGGCCCTGCTGGAGGACGGCGGGACCGTCACACACGGATTGACCCCGGGACGCCACGCCTGGCTCCAGGTCGCCACCGGAACCGTGACGCTCAACGGCCTAGCCATGGCCGAGGGCGACGGTGCCGCCATCACCGGCGAGCGCGACCTGACCATCACCGCCGCCCCGCGCGGCGAGGTGCTGCTGTTCGACTTGGCCTAGTGTCCCGATTCTGAAATTCGCCCGACCTCGCGGTAACCCTCGGAGCGAATTTCAGAATCGAGAGGACACTAGGAAATTATTGATTCTAGTGTCGTTTCCGGTTTCGAAGTTCGCATCCGAGGGTTGCAGCGTGATGGGGCGAACTTCGAAACCACGACACTAGCGCTTCCTGAGCCACAGACTCGTCTCGCGGGCGCCCGGCGCGAGCGGCAGGCGGCCGACGATGCCGGCGGCAAGCCAATCGGGGTGGCGGGATGCGACGTAGTGGCTGGCGAACAGCGGCTGCCAGGCCCCGCCCGCCAACAGGGCCGCGACGGCGAGCTGCTCGTTGTAGCCGCGCCACGCCCAATCCGGGGGATAGTCGTCGGGCAGGAAGACGTCGTGGACGTGGACCAAGACGCCCGACGGCAGCGCCGGCATGACCCGGTTGAACAGCCGGTCCACATCGGTGCCGGGCATCAGCACATGGCTGGAATCGATCACCAGGATGTCGCCGGCCGCGAGCGCGGCGAAGGGAGCATCATCGACCAGCAGCACGTCCCGGGCGATGTGCTCGACCGCAAGGCCGGCGAGCCGCGCCCGAGGACCCGGATCGATCACCGTGACCAGGGCATCGAGCTTGCCGTCGGCGAGTGCGCGGGCGATGAACCGGGTGGAGTGGCCGGCCCCGACCTCGACAATCCGGCGCGGGCAGGCCGCCCGCACCATGCCGTAGAGGATGGCGCTGTCGAGCCGGGGAAACCAATCCTGGGCCCAGCGCGGAGCCGGCGGCGGATCGGCGCCGATGCGCCCCAAATCGGCCGTGAAATCCTCGAGCCGGGCCAGGGTCGCGCGGAAGACCTCGGACTGGGCCGCGAACAGGTCGGCAATCGTCGCATAGGGCGGCCGCGTTCCCGGCGGCGCAATCCCGTCGGCATGGCGATAGGGAATGAAGAACCCAAGCGGCTTGATCCCAAGGGCGGTCAGGGCGGCGAAGCTGAAGCGGCGGAGTTCCCGGGCCATGGTCAGGGCCGAAGCGTCAGGCCTTCGCGGGCGACCAGGGAGCCAGGGCGCGCCTGGGTCAGCTCCGCCGCGATGCGGTCCATGGTGCCGTCGCCGTGGTTAGGGTCGTGGTGAAAGGCGACGAACAGCTTCACGCCGGCCCGGTCGCAGAGCCGGACGCCTTCCTGCCAGGTCGAGTGGCCCCAGCCGACGAAGTTCGGGTATTCCTCGTCGGTGTAGGTGGAATCGTAGATCACGATATCGGCTCCGTGGATCAGGGACAGCACGTTGGGGTCGGTCCTGCCCAGCACATGTTCGGTGTCGGTGACATAGCAGATCGCGCGGCCGCCGCGCTCGATGCGATAGCCGGTCGCGCCGTTGGGGTGGTTCAGGGGCGCGGTGCGGATGAACACCCCGGGGCGCGGCGCAAAACTGTCGGCGGCGGTGAATTCATGGTAGGTCAGATCCGCTCGCAGGTTGCCGAGATGCACCGGCGCCAGGGGATCATCGAGGAACCGCGCCAGGACACCGTCGAGCCGATGGGGCCTTTGCAGATGACCGGCCCAGATCCGGAACCGGTGCCTGGGATCCTTGAGCGGCGTGAAGTACGCCCAGCCGTTGACGTGATCGAGATGACTGTGGGTGAACAGCACGTCGGCGACCAGCGCGTCGTCGCCCAGGCTGGCGGCCAGGGGTCGCAAACCGGTGCCGGCGTCGAGGATGAACAGGTGTTCGCCGCACCGCACCTCGAGACAGGACGTGTTTCCACCATAACGCAGGGTGTCCGGGCCCGGGCACGGAATGCTGCCGCGCACGCCCCAGAATCGCACATAGAAATCATCGCCGCTCATAGCCCCCAACCGGCTCCCTTCGCCGATGGGAGTCTGCCTGACGGGGCGCGGGCACGGAAGCCGAATTCCGAGAAATCCGCAGGATAAGCGAAAGAATGGCCGAAAGAACCCGCTGGGGTGGTGTCTTCTTCGGTTTAGCGCTGGCTGTTCTCGCGGCGTTCCACCAGTACAAGCTGCCCCCGGTCCTGCCCCTGCTGCTGGACCAGTATGCCTACGACCCGGTGCTGGCGGGTGGCTTCATGTCGATTTACGCCGTGCTGGGGCTCCTGTTGTCGCTCACGGCGGGCCGGCTGCTGGATGGCCACGGGGCATCCCTGGTGATCGCGGCCTGCGGCCTGTTCGCCCTGGGATGCGGCATCGCCCTGATCGATCCGACCGAGGGTCTGGTGGTGCTGGTCGCGCGCGGCTGCGAAGGCCTGGGCTACACGGTCCTGGCCATCGCTGGGCCCGCCTGTGCCCAGCGCAGCGCGGCGCCCGCTCAGATGGCCTTCGTCGCGGGGCTCTCGGCGACCTGGGTACCGATCGGCCAGCTCGCCGCCAATGGCCTCGCCTTCCCGTTCGCCGCCGGGGGCTCCTGGCGCCCCGTCTGGTGGGCGGCGCTGGCGATCACCTTGGCCATGGCCCTGTGGGCCTGGCGGTTCGCGAAAGCCTTTCCCCTCGGCTCGCACGCGGCGCCGCAGCCCAAACCCGAGGGTCGCGAGCGGCGCCTGCTGATCCTCGCGTCGGCGGTCTTCATGCTGTGGGCCGGGCAGTACATCGGGTTCATGACCTGGCTGAACCACTACCTGGTGGGAACCCTGGGACATTCGCCCGGCGACGCGGTGGCAGCGGCGAGCCTGGCCGCCGGGTTCGTACTGGTGTTCAACGTTCTGGTCGGTATCGGCCTGCGGGCGGGTCTGCCGCTCGCGCCCCTGTTCGTGGGCTCGATCGCCGTCGAGGTGGGGCTTTGGTTGCTGGCGCCGCACGTCGAGGGCGGCGCCGGCCTTGCCCTGCTCGCGGTCTATGGCGTAGCCTGCGGCGTGACCCCGGTCTGCCTGTTCGCCATGCCCCCGACGATCATGGGGCGCGGCCGGGTGAACGCCGGCGGCTTCGCCCTGTTGATGCGTGGGCGCAACGTCGGCGTCCTGGCGGGGCCCCTGCTGCTTCCCCTGATCCTCGAACAGCTCGGCTGGGCCGTGGCCTTTCCCGTCTACGCCGCCGTGACCGCGATGGCCGGCCTCGGGGCGGTCGTCCTCGTGCGCGAACTGGCGCGCTCCCGAGCCTAATACCTCGATCGTGAAATTCGCCCGACAGTGCGTCAGGGATTCAGCATGTACCCGCCGGGCTCCGTCACCAGGAATTTCGCGCTTCCGGGGTCGGCTTCGATCTTCTGGCGCAGGCGGTAGATGTGGGTTTCCAGGGTATGGGTGGTGACGCCGGCGTTGTACCCCCATACCTGCTCCAGCAGGACGTCGCGGCCGACGGGCCGGGTTCCGGCGCGCAGGAGAAACCGCAGGATCGACGTCTCCTTGTCGGTCAGCCGGATCTTCTTGTCCGCCCTGACCAGCATCTTCTGGGCCGGGCGGAAGCTGTACGGACCGATGGTGAACTCGGCATCTTCGCTCTGCTCGTGGTTGCGGAGTTGCGCCCGCACCCGGGCGAGCAGCACCCCCAACTTGAACGGCTTGGTCACGTAGTCATTCGCCCCGGATTCGAGGCCCAGGATCGTGTCGGCCTCGCCCGCGGCCGCCGTCAGCATGATGATCGGCATGCGCAGCCCGTGGCGTCGCATGGCCTTGCAGAGCTCGCGACCGTCCATGTCGGGCAGGCCGACGTCGAGCAGCATGAGGTCGAACCGTCGGCTCTTGGCGAGATCGAGGGCGGCCGATGCTGTTTCGACCTCGGTGACGCCGAACTCCTCGTGCAGCCGCAGTTGCTCGACCAGGGTCTGGCGCAACGCGTCGTCGACGACGACGATGAGAAGGTCCTTGAGGTTCACCATGGGAGGGTAACCCGGATCGGGGCGGATATTGTGCCCTAAGCCGGCGGCGGCGGCCAGACACCAGGCTCGCGGCGCCCGCCGCGGCGAAAGAGGTTGACGGAGCCTTGCTCCGCGCTACCCTCTCGCTCGGCGCGGGGACTGGGTCCCTGCGCCGCGATGGGGGGGGCGGTGCGGGTGACCCGCAAGAGCATCGACGCCAAGGACGTGGGGCTGCCGTCGTTTCTCGGCCGCTTCGACCCCGACGCGACCGACTTCGACGGGGTTCAGATCTTCGATCTGGCGTCGCACCAACGGGCCCGCGAGGCGTTGCGCTTCGCCATGGGGCTGCACCACGAAGGGTTCAACGTCTTCGTCCTCGGCGATGACCGCACCGGGCGTATGGACGCGACGCTCGGCTACCTGCGGACCTACGCGGCGAAGCTGCCGCCAGCCGACGACTGGGTCTACCTGAACAACTTCCGCCGGTCCATCCGACCGAAACCCTATCGGCTGCCGGCGGGGATGGGCCGCAAGTTTCGCGATCGCATGGCGACGCTCGTGCCGGAGCTCGCGGCCGCGCTCAACCGCACGCTCTCCAGCCAGAGCTACGTGGAGGAAGTCCGTACCCGCAATGAGCTGGTGCGGGCGACACTTGATGCACGCCTTGAGCAGCTCCGGGCATCGGCCCGGGACCTCGGGCTCGATGTCGTGCGCACGGGCCAGGGACTTCAGGTGGTCGCCCTCGGCAAGGATGGCGCACCGATCCAAGGGGAAGAGGACGCGGCCCTCGATGAGGCCGACCGGCGGCGAATCGAGGAGTCGATCAACCGGCTCAATCCGATGCTCGACGAGATCCGGGGCGCGGCGCGGGAAGCCGAGACGATCCTCGGCAAGCAAGTCGAGGAGATCAACCAGCGGGTCGCCGACCAGGCGATCGGCGGCCTGCTTGACGATGTTCAGGGCGAGTACTCATCCTTCCCCGGCGTCAGCCGCTGGCTGGTGGAGCTGCGCAACGACGTGCTCGAGAACCTGGATATCTTCCAAGGCCAGGGTGAGGAAGCCCACGCCGAGGAGAACTCGTCCGAGCGTTACGCGGTCAACCTCCTGGTCGACAACAGCGACAATCCCCATCCCCAGGTCGTGCTGGAGCCGAACCCGACCTACGAGAACCTGTTCGGGACCATGGAGTACCGGGCGGTATCGGGAGCGCTGGATACCGACTTCACCCTGATCCGCGCCGGCGCCCTGCACAAGGCGAACGGCGGGTTCCTGGTGTTGCGGGCCGAATCCCTGGCCGGCCAGACGAGTTCCTGGCACTTCCTGAAGGCCGCCTTGCGCGATCGCGAAATCCGCATCGAGGAACTGCACCGCATGGGCAGCGCGCCCATGGCCGGGACGCCGCGGCCCAAACCCATCCCCCTCAAGCTTCTGGTGATCCTGGTCGGCGCGCCGAACTGGTACTACCAGTTCTTCTCCCTGGACCCGAGCTTCGTCACGTTCTTCAAGGTCAAGGCGGACATCGACGGCGAGCTGGATGCGACCGACCCCGATATCGCGACCTACGCCAAGCTGATCCAGCAATCGTCCCAGAACCACAACCGGCGCCGCTGCGATGCCGGTGCGATCAACCTTCTGCTCGGGCAAAGCGCCCGCTGGGCCGGAGACCGCGCGAAGCTCACGGCGGCCTTCGAACTCATCGAGGACGTGCTGATCGAAGCCAACCGCTATGTGACCGACAGCAACGGCGATGCCATCACGGCCCGCGATGTGCGCCGGGCGCTGGACGAGCGGCGCCGACGCAACGCCCGGGTCGAAGACCACAGCCAGGAACACATCCTCAAGGGCACGACCCTGATCGACGTCGCCGGCAGCGTGGTCGGCCAGGTCAACGGCCTGACCTATCTGGAGCTTGGCGACCATGCGTTCGGGCTGCCGGCGCGGATCACCGCCCGGGCCCATGTCGGCGCCCATGGGGTCATCAACATCGAACGCCACACCGAGCTTGGCGGCCCCATCCAGCAGAAGGGCGTCTGGGTGCTGTCGGGCTTCCTCAATGGCCTGTTCGCGCGACGGTTTCCCCTGTCGTTCAGTTGTTCGATCACGTTCGAGCAGAACTATGAGGGGGTCGAGGGCGACAGCGCCTCGATGGCCGAGCTGTGCGCCATCGTCTCGTCCCTCAGCGGCGTGCCCCTGCGCCAGGATATCGGCATAACCGGCTCGATGAACCAGGCCGGCGTGGTGCAGGCCATCGGCGGGATCAATCAGAAGGTCGAGGGTTACTTCCGCACCTGTAACGAAAGGGGGGGGCTGACCGGCACCCAGGGGTGCATCTTGCCGGCCGCCAACGAGCGCAACCTGACGCTCCGCGATGACGTGTCGAAGGCGATCGCCGCCGGCAAGTTCCACATCTGGAGCGTCGCGACCGTCGCGGACGCGATCGAGCTTCTGACGGGGATGCCGGCCGGCACGGTTGGGGCCGACGGCGTGACACCACCCGATAGCGTCTACGGTCGGGCCATGCGCCAGCTCGAGGTGTTCGACAAGGCCCTGAGCGACCGCGCCGTGCGCCGCGACTGACCCGGCAGAAGTTGCCGTCACGGCGGCCCCTGCCCGCCCCGGGACCGGCCCCGACGCGGAAAAATCCGCGCATATCAAGATGTTAGGTTTTCACCACGGGCGGCATGGCGCTTGCTCCGCGCAGGGTATTGGAACCCGACGCGGTGCTGTGGGGCGGTGTGTCTCAGACCCAGATCTTGACGGCGACGACGGACCCGGTTCTCGGGCAACGGGGTGCGGAGCGCCGGGTGGAGCGCGCCGCCGGCGCCAGCCACGACCTGACGTTCGGTGATCTCCTCGACATCATCAACCCGCTGCAGCACATCCCGATCGTCGGCACGATCTATCGCGCCATGGTCGGCGACGAGATCTCGGGCGTCGCCCGGGTCATGGGCAATCTGCTCTATGGCGGTCCCCTTGGGCTCATGACCGGGATCGTCAGCGCCTCGATCGCGGACTCCTCGGGTTCGGATGTCGGGGAGCGTATCCTCGCCTGGGCCGGTGCCAACGACGTAGCGGAACCCGCGGCGGATCCCGCCTTGGTCCAGGTCGCCTCTGCCCCGGCGGTCCTGGAGAACGACGCGGCGCTGGCTGCCCTGGCCGCGGACCTCGGCGCCGGTGCCACGGTCACCGTCGCGCCGGTCCCGCCGACGCCGCCGATCGAGATCAGGCCGATCGCCAGCCAGGCCGCCTCCGCCAGCTACCAGAACATTCTCGAGTCGGTGAAGGCCGGGCTCGACCGCTACGACGCCCTCAAGGCTGAGCCCGGCGCGCCCCCGTCATACTGACGGACACCTGTATGACAAAACCCGACAATGCTCGGATTTCACTGCTCTTTCCACGAGCCGCGGTGACCGAAAACCGCGCTGCCCAGGCGAACGTGGGTGGCCCCCAGGCGAATCGCCGCCTCGAAATCGGCGCTCATCCCCATACTAAGATGTTCTAGCCCGGTGCGCTGGGCGATCTTCGCCAGCAGGGCGAAGTGCGGTGCCGGTTGATCGTCGAGCGGCGGGATGCACATGAGCCCGGTCACGGCGAGTCCCAAGCCGCGACAGTGTTCGACCAGGGCATCCGTGTCGGCGGGGGCGACGCCTGCCTTCTGCGTCTCCTCGCCGGTGTTGACCTGGACGAAGCACGGCAGGTGTCGGCCGGCCCGCGTCATCTCCGCCGCCAACGCCTCGGCGAGTCTGGGACGGTCCACGGATTGGATGGCGTCGAACAAGGCGACGGCCTCGCGCACCTTATTGGTCTGCAGCGGACCGATCAGGTGCACGGCGATGTCAGGGTGCTGGGCGCGTAGGGCCGGCCACTTCGCCTTCGCTTCCTGCACCCGGTTCTCGCCGAACACCCGCTGGCCGGCGGCGATGGCCTCGCCGATCCGCTCGGGGCCGTGGGTCTTGCTGACGGCGACGAGGGTCACCACGTCGGCCGGCCGATCGGCGGCCTTGGCCGCCCCGGCGATGCGAGCGCGCAACTGCCCGAGATTATCGGCGACATCGCTCATGTCGGCGTCCCGTTCCGGCAATAGCCGAAGCGTTCCATTTGGACGTGGTGGTCGGTGATGATCCGCGCGACCTGCTCTGGCGTCAGCACCTCCCGCCATTGGCCCACTTTGCCGGCGCGAAAGAAGGTTGGCGCCTCCGGATGCTTCTCGACGAAGCCGTGGCGCCGCTCCTGGTCCTGCAGGACCTTGAAGGAGGACATGCAGATCGCCTTCTCGAGACGCGCCCTGGGGGGATCGAGGCCGAGGAACCTGGCGACGCCCTTGAAGGATTTCACCGGCTCGGCCGTCATGTCCTCGTAGCGCAACACGTGGATCCCCTTCTGCTTCTTCGCGGTCCAGCTTTCGACATTGTCGGTCCAGCTGCCTTGCGCCTCGGCGACCCAGTCCCGGCTGTTGCCGGTGTGGACGTTCTTGGTCGCCATATGCTCGATCACCACGTCGATCGGCTTCGCCAAGTGGTGACTATAGGACAGCACCACGTCCAGGGGGTTGCGCACCACGTAGACGGCGCCAGCGGTGACTTCGGGCGTGATCGCCGGAACACCGAAATCGGTCATCAGGGCGCTGTGGGTCTTGACGAAGACATTGTCCGGCTGGTGGGTGGTCAGCAGCCGATGGACCTTCGGCCGCAGCTTGGCCACCTCCTCGAACGACAGCTTTTGCGGGTCCGGGACCCCGACGCGCCGGTACCACTCGGCGAGGGAATCGACGATCGTCAGCAGCGCGATGTTGTTGATGTCGATCGGCTGGTCCGGGTTGCGCAGCAGGTTGTTGATGAACACCCGCAGCCAGGTGTTGCCGGATTTCGGATAGGACGCGACCCAGATCAACTTGCCCATGGCCGGTCCTAGTCCGGCACATAGCGGAAGCGCGCCATCTGCTCGCGGTGGACGCCGACGATGCGCGCGACCTGGTCGGGCGAAAGCTCGGTCTGCCACGATCCGGCCTTGCCCGCGCGGAAGAAATACGCCTGGGAACGGCTGCGCTCCTTGAAGCCCTTGGCCTCCTCCTGGCCTTGCAACACCTTGAAGGACGACTGCCGGATCGCCCGCTGCAAGCGCTCGGGCGGCGCCGGAACCTTCAGAAACTTGACGATGGCGCCGAAGGTCGCGCTCGCATTCGCCAGGAGGTCTTCGTAGCGGACCACCAGCAGGGCGGGGTGCGCGGCGGACGTCCAGGATTCCACATGCTCGCTCCACGACCCCACCACCTCGCTCACCCAGCCCGGGACGTTTCCCGTGCGCGCGCCGGTGCGCGCCATCAGCTCGATGGTCTCGTCGATCGATTGCCCGAGGTGATCGGCGTAGGACAGCACGATATCCAGCGGATTGCGGACGAGGTAGATCGCCCCGGCGGTGACCGCCATGTTGATCAGCGGATGACCGGCTTCGGCCGCCATCATGTTGTGGGTCTTGACCAGGACCAGATCGGGGCGCGAATCGGCGATCCGCTTCTGCGCGAGCGGCCGCAACCGCGCCACGTCCTCGAGCGCGAGTTCCACCACCGGCCGCGGATCGAGGCCTTCGTACCAGCGCGCGATCGACTCCTGGATGGTGAAGTCGGTCAAGCGGTTGATGTCATAGGGTTCGTTCGGATTGCGCAGCAGGTTGTGCAGGAACGCGCGCAGCCAGGTGTTCCCCGACTTGGGGTAGGACGCGAGCCAGATCAGCTTGCCCAAACGTCAGAACTCCGCCCACAGCCGCGTAAGGTTCGAGCGGATCTTGTCGAGGCGACGAAACTCCGGATGCTCGTGCGCCCGCCCGCCGGGATTGGACTTGATCATCCAACTGAGGACCTGGGACAAATCGATGAGAATCTGGCGTTGCTGCGGCGAGCGGATGTGACTCTGAATCCAGGTCACGGCGACGCGCCGCTCGCCGCGCCGCACCGGATCGACCCGGTGCAGGCTGAACGACGGATAGATCACGGCGTCCCCTGCCGGCAATTTCCACGACGTGGGCTTCAGGTCGGTGTCGAGCAGCAGCTCGCCGCCGTCGTAATCCGCGGGGTCGTTGAGGAAGATCGTCATCGACAGGTCCGACCGCATGGGCTCGCCGGTCTGGCGGCCCATCACGGCGTTGTCGGCATGATCGCCGTAGAACAGCCCGGGCACATAGCTGGACAACGTCACCGACGCGACCCGGTACGGCACGGCGATGACCTGGAAATCCCCGTTCGCCTTGAGCGCGGCTTGGATCGTCGTGTCCATCTGGGCGCGGATGGGATCGTCGCTCGACACCTGCCGATTCTTCTTGATGTTGCGGACGTTGGCGCCGCCGGTCTGCATGCCGTCGACATAGGCGACGCTGTCCATCGCGGCGTTGATGGCGGCGACCTGGTCGCGGGTCAGGACGCGGGGCAAGTGGAAAACCATGATCCTCCCAACGGCCCCCGGCACGAATCGGCGCGACGGCGGTTCCGGATATTAGGGACCGCCACCCTCGGGTCCAGCCGGCGGCGCATCAGTCGTCCGCCCACATGCGGTAAAGGTTCAGCTGGATCTTGTTGTACTGCCGGAACTGGGGCGAGCCAGGGGCCGCCCCATGAATCCATTCGGCCAGCACCGCCATGTCATAGAGCATCTGGCGGCGCTGTGGATCGCGCACCAGGCTCTGGATCCAGGTGACGCACACCAGGCGCTCGCTCCGGGTCACCGGCTTCACCTCGTGGTAGTAGAGGGTCGGATAGAGCGCTGCGTCGCCGGCCGCGAGCTTCGCGGTCTTGGGGCCGTACTCGGTATCGACGGACAGCTCGCCGCCGTCGTAGGTCGCGGGATCGCTCAGGAACAGGGTGAGCGACAGGTCCACGCGAATGCGGTCGACGAAGGGGCCCATCATCGCGTTGTCTGGGTGCCCGCCATACGTCATGCCGGGGCGGTAGCGGCTGTAGAGCGGCGTCACGATCCGCTTGGGGCGCGCCGCCGCCTCGAACGTCTTGTTGCGGGCGAGCGCCGCGTAGACGATGGCGTCGAGCGCCCCCTTGTCGATCGAGCCGGGGTCCAACTCCTCGTTCTCCTTGACGTTGCGCGCGAGAATCCCGGCGGTCGATTTCCCCGGACGGTAGCGCGCGGACGCCATCGCCGCCGTGATGGTGGCAACTTCCACGGGCTCGAGGAGTTTTTGAATCCACAGGATCATGGCGTGTCGCTTTCGCGCTGTTCGGGCGGAACATAGCCGAACCGTTCCATCTGCGCCCGATGGGCAGCGACGATCTTGCCTACCTGCTCGGGCGTGAGGACGCTCCGCCACTGGTCCATCCGGCCTTCGCGGAAGAAACGTTCGGCCAGCGGGCTGCGTTCGATGAATCCGGTGCGGCGCTCCTGTTCCTGCAAGACCTTGAACGACGACTGCCGGATCGCCTTCTCGATCCGCTCCCGCGGCGGCTTCAGGCCGAGGAACTTCGCCACTCCATTGAAGGTCTCCCACGGCTTTTTCTGCATGTCCTCGTAGCGAACGACGTGGAGCGAAGGGCTCGGGGTCTTGGTCCAACTCTCGACATGCACCGACCATGACGACATCACCTCGCTCACCACCAGCTCATGGTTCCCGGTGCGCGAGCCGGGCAAGGCCATCAGCTCGGTGGTCGCGTCGATCGTGGAGCTCAGGTGGTTGGCGTAGGAGATGACGACGTCGAGCGGATTGCGGATGACGTAGATCGAGCCCGCGGTCAGCGACAGGGAGATCGCCGGAATGTCGAAATCGGCGATGAGGGCGTTGTGGGTCTTGACGAAGACGTTGTCCGGCGAGCGCCGCGTGAGGGCTTCATGAACCTGGGGACGAAGCTTGGCCACATCCTCGAAGCTGTATTCGGTGGCCGGCCGCGGGTCGATCAGGCGATAGAGGTAGGACCGCGAATCGCCGCCGGTAAAGGCCGTGAGTTGGTTGATCTCGAACGGCTTGTCGAGATTGCGCAACAGGTTGTGCAGGAACGCGCGCAGCCACGTGTTCCCGGACTTCGGATAGGATGCCAACCAGATGATCTTACCCATGCCGCCCAGCCAATGAACCGCGCGTCCGCGCGTTCATATAGCGCGAACGCGCACCCAGTCACCACGGCGGTGTGGTGCCAGAACAAAAAGAGAGGGGCGGCTTGCGCCGCCCCTCCCCGAACCAAGATACGTGCGTGTCGACTAGTAGGAGATCGACATGCCGACGCCGACCGCGATCGAGTCGTAGTCGGGACCGGCACCGCCGGACGCGTCGTTCCCCAGATCGTCGTAACCAATCGCACCGTGCCAGGCGATGCCTGGCCCGATGGCGTACTGGGCGCCGAGACGATAGGAATTGAGGGTGTCGTTGTCGAGGCCGTCACCGTTGATGCCGTAGTCGCCTTCGGAGAAGTTCAGGTTGAACGTCCACGGGCCGTTGTTGAACGACGCGCCGAGTTCCCAAACGTTCCACTCCTTGGTGGCGGCGGTATCGCCGTCGAACGCCGAGTAGCTGCCGCCGAACGACCACTGGCCGAAGCCGAGCAGCAAGCCGCCGCCGAAAGCATCCGGATTCGGCGTGCCACCGGCGCCGCCGGTGTCAGACGTCAAGTAGCCACCGCCGACCGACACGGCAACGTCGTTGAAGCTGCCGTTGTACGCGCCGCCGAAGCCCCAGATGTCCTCGGCGCCAGCCGTACCTTGAACGCCCGGGCTGGTGGTATCTTCCGAGCCGTCCGGCGCATAGGAGATGCCGAGCTGGAAGCCATTGAAGTCCGGTGTCAGGTAGTGGAGCTGGTAGTTGTCACCGGAAGACGCGAGGGCGTGGTAGTTCGTGTTGTAGCCCGATCCAGCCGCGAAGCCCGTGGTGCTGCCCGCGTTGGTCATGTTGAAGTACGGCGTGAAAGCGCCGAACACGTTGCCACCGTACGGCGCGATGACGGCGCCGAGGTTGTAGGCGGCCGGGTCTTCCGCGCCGATGCGCAGGTTGCCCCAACTGCCCGTGATCCACGCCCAGTTCTCGTCGATCTGGTCGCCTAGAGTCTGGCCTTCCAGCTCGACGCGAGCGCCGATGGTCATGCCGTTTTCGAGCTCGGTCGAGCCCTTGAAGTGGACCTCGATGTCCTGGTTGATGAAATCACCCTGGAGACCCGAACCACCTTCGCCGGCATCGTCGTCCTCGTCGAGGATGGCGACATACGACGTGTTGAAGTAGCCGCTGATGCCGAGGCTAATCGGCTCGGCCTCGGCGCGGGCCTCTCCGGCGATGAAGCCGGCGGCGACCAGTGCCGTCGTACCCAGTAGAAGTTTCTTCATAACGTTCCCTCCTCAGGACCTGACAGGAGTCTTGTCGACTAGATGATCGACCACGCCCACCCCCTCCGTGTTCCCGACCCCCCTCCAAGGGATAGCCGACACCCATCGGGTAGCAAGCACTTCTGGCCGGGGTGGAGCCTAGCGGGCAGGGCTTAACGGTCAAGCCAAAATACCCTCGTCCGTGACATTTCCACCATGCTGTTGCAAAATTGCATCAGTCGGCAACCCTCGGGAAATGGTAACGAAAAGGGCGCGTTTGCCGTAATGTCGCCGCGAAGCCCCGCCAACTTTGTCATATGATTCGACCGCCCATGGTTTTTTCGCTGCTCGGGACGCGATTCTGGATCTTGGTGTTTGCCGCCGGGGCGCTGGCCCTGGGCGGCTGCGGGTACGCCAACCCCAAGTCCCGCTATCCCTCCAGATCGCCCGGAACGCCCGTCGAGTACCAGGGGCCCGGCGCCGAGGAGAAACCCTCGATCTTCGGCTCCGGGGGCATCGGCGGAGCCCTGTTCGGCAGCGACACGGGAAACCGGGGCGATCAGGGCGGCGGCGGCATCGGCGTCAACTTCTATCTCTGGCGAGCCTCGCTGGACACGATCTCCTTCATGCCGCTGGCGTCGGCCGATCCATTCGGCGGGGTCATCATCACCGATTGGTACGCCCCCGCCGATTCGGGCGGCGAGCGCATCAAGCTGACCGTCTACATCCTGAGCCGGGCCTTGCGCGCCGACGGGCTGCGCGTCGCGGTCTTCCGCCAGCGGCGGGACGCAGCCGGAAGCTGGCTGGACGAGCCGGTCGACCCGACGACGGCGACGGCGCTCGAGGATGCGATCCTGACCCGGGCCCGGCAGATGCGCATCGCCTCCGCCGAATCCCAATAGCGGGCGGGGGAGACCAACGGCATGGCACGCTACGACGCGAGCCAGATCGAGGCCAAGTGGCAACGGGTGTGGGAGGAACGGGGTAGCTTCCGGGCCGCCGCCGCCTCTGATCGGCCCAAGTACTATGTTCTGGAAATGTTTCCATACCCTTCGGGCCGCATTCACATGGGGCACGTCCGCAACTACACCCAGGGCGACGTGATCGCCCGGTCGATGCGGGCCAAGGGCTACAACGTCCTGCATCCCATGGGCTGGGACGCTTTCGGCATGCCGGCCGAGAACGCGGCGATCGAGCGCGGCGTCCACCCAGCCCTGTGGACCTACGAAAACATCGCCAACATGCGCCGGCAGCTTCAGCGCATGGGCTTCAGTTATGACTGGAGCCGCGAGATCGCCACCTGCCACCCGGACTACTACCAGCACGAGCAGGCCATGTTCCTGGACTTCCTCGCGGCCGGCCTGGTCGACCGCAAGGAGTCCTGGGTCAACTGGGACCCGGTGGATCGGACGGTGCTGGCCAACGAGCAGGTGATCGATGGCCGCGGCTGGCGCTCCGGCGCGCCCGTGGAGCGCCGCAAGCTGACCCAGTGGTTCTTCCGCATCACCGCCTTCGCCAACGAGCTTCTGGACGAACTCGCCAAGCTGACCCGCTGGCCCGAACGCGTGCGGCTGATGCAGGAGAACTGGATCGGCCGCTCGGAGGGCTGCCTGATCCGATTCGGACTGGCGGGACGGGCAGACCGGCTGGAGGTCTTCTCCACGCGTCACGACACCCTGTTCGGGGCCAGCTTCTGCGCCGTCTCGATCGACCATCCGCTGGCGCAGGAATGCGCCGGACGGGACCAGGGTCTGGCCGCCTTCATCGCCCAGTGCCGTAAGGGCGGCACCGCGACGGCGGAGATCGAGACCGCCGAGAAGTTGGGCTACGACACCGGGATCGTCGCCTTGCATCCGTTCGGCGGCCGCGAGTTGCCGGTCTACGTCGCCAACTTCGTGCTGCTGGAGTACGGCACCGGCGCGATCTTCGGCTGCCCCGCGCATGATCAGCGCGACCTCGACTTCGCCCACAAGTACGGCCTGCCGGTCCTGCCCGTGGTCGCACCCGAGGGCGGCGCCATCGCAGTCGGGGTCGAGCCGTTCACGGGCGACGGCCGCTTGATCAATTCCGACTTCCTCGACGGCCTGGCCGTGCCCGAGGCCAAGCGGCGGATGGCGGATCGGCTGGAGGCGATCGGGGCCGGCGAGCGGAAGACAACCTTCCGGCTGCGCGACTGGGGCGTCTCGCGGCAACGCTACTGGGGCTGTCCGATACCGGTGATCCATTGCGGGACGTGCGGCGTGGTTCCGGTGCCGCGCGGCCAGCTTCCCGTGGTGCTGCCCGAGGACGTGACGTTCGACCAGCCGGGCAACCCGCTGGACCGCCATCCGACTTGGAAGCATGTGCCCTGCCCCCGATGTGCCGCGCCGGCGCGGCGCGAAACCGACACGTTCGACACCTTCGTCGAGTCGTCCTGGTACTTCGCCCGGTTCTGCTCGGCCCGGCACTTGGGCGCCATCGACCGCGCCGAGGCCGCCTATTGGCTGCCGGTGGACCAGTACATGGGCGGTATCGAGCACGCCATCCTGCACCTGCTGTACAGCCGCTTCTTCGCCCGCGGCCTGTCGCGAACCGGCTACCTGGATGGGCTGGCCGAACCGTTCGCTGGTCTATTCAACCAGGGCATGGTGCTGCACGAGACCTATCAGGACGAATCGGGCGCGCCCCTGCTGCCCGAACAAATCCGGCGGGACGAGGACGGAACCGTGCGGCACGCCGAGACCGGCCGGCCGGTGACCGTGGGCTCGGCCGAGAAGATGAGCAAGTCGCGCAAGAACGTGGTCGACCCGGAAGACATCATCCGGAACCATGGCGCCGACACGGCGCGACTGTTCATGCTGTCGGACAGCCCGCCGGACCGCGACCTGGAATGGACCGCGCTTGGCGCCGAAGGCTCCCGGCGCTTCCTGAACCGCATCTGGCGCCTGGTGGATGAGCCGATCGTGGCGATAGCACCTCTGGCTGCGTGGCCCCAGGGCGACGAGCAGATCGAAGTGCGCCGCGCGGTCCATCGCGCCATCGCGGCGATCACCGGCGACGTGGCGAGCTTCGGCTTCAACCGCATGGTGGCCCGGCTGCACGAGCTGGTGAACGCGCTGGGCGAGATCAGGGCGGGCGAGCCGGGTGCCGCCGCCGCCTTGCGCGAAGGCCTCGAGGCCTTGGTGGTGCTGATGGCGCCGATCGTCCCGCACCTCGCGGAGGAGATGTGGGAACGGCTGGGACACGCGACGCTGGTCGCCGACGCGCCATGGCCGAAGGCCGACCCGCTGCTGGTCGCCGACGACAGCGTGGTCGTCGCCGTGCAGGTGAACGGCAAGCTGCGGGCGACGGTCACCCTCGCCAAGGGGATGGGCCAGGCGGACGCCGAGCGGATCGCCCTGGCCGACCCGGCGGTCGCCCGCGCGATCGAGGGGCGCGCCGTGCGCCGCGTCATCGTCGTCCCCGATCGCGTCGTGAATGTCGTGGTCTAGGCGCGGCGCCCTGGCCGCCCTGACCGTCCTCGGCGGCTGTGGCTTCCGGCCGCTCTATGGCCGGGGCGGCGGCAGCACGACGATCGCGGCCCTGGCCGGGATCGACGTCGGCGCCGTCCAGGCTCCGCCGCTCGATGCGCGCGTCGCGCAGATACTGCGCGACGAGATCGCGCGCGGCCTGGATCCGACGAACGCCGGTGCCGCGCGCCGCTTCCGCCTCGACCTCACCCTCGCGCGGACGGTCGAGGAGTTGGCGATCTCGTCCGATGACACGGTCACCCGCTACAACGTGCGCCTGAGCTCGGACCTGAGCCTCGTCGATCTCGCCTCGGGCAGGCCCGTCTACCAGACCCATGTGCGCACGGTTGGAAGCTACGACGTACAGCGGTCGGACTTCGGGACCGTGATCTCCGAGGACGCGACCTCGGGCGATGCGGCGCGCGATCTTGGGCAGCGTATCGTCAGCATCCTCGCCTCGTTCATGGCCCGGCAACCCGGCTCGTGAAGATCGCCGCGCGCCGGATCGATGGATTCCTCAAGGCGCCGCCGCCGGGCCTAAGGGTTGCCCTCGTCTACGGCCCCGACCGCGGTCTGGTGAAGGAGCGGGCCGAGGCGCTGGCCCGCACCGTGGTCCCGGATCTCGCGGATCCTTTCCGGGTCGCCGAGCTGGCGCCCGATCGCATCGCCCGCGATCCCTCCCTACTGGTGGACGAGGCCCTGGCGCTCGCCTTCGGCGGCGGCCGCCGGGTGGTGCGGGTGCGCGATGCGGGCGATGCGATTGCCGCCGCCTGTGCCACCCTGTTGGCCGAGACCGCGCCGGCGCTGGTGGTGATCGAGGCCGCCGATCTCGGCCCCCGCTCGAGCCTGCGGCGGCAGTTCGACGAGGCGCCGGACACGGCCGTGGCGATCGCCTGCTACCACGACGAAGGGACAAAGCTCGGCCAGGTGATCGACGCGGTGCTCGCGGAGCATCGCGTCACGCTCGAGCCGGCGGCCCGCGCCTACCTGGTGGGCGCCCTCGGCGGCGATCGCGGCGCCACCCGCGCCGAGCTCGAGAAGCTCGCGACCTACGTCGGTGAGGGCGCGCGCGCGGGACTCGCCGAGGCGGAGGCGGTGGTCGGCGACAGCGCCGCCATCGGCCTCGACCAGGTCGCGTTCGCGGTCGGGTCCGGGGATGCCGCGGGGCTCGATCGGATGCTGCTGCGCGCTCTCGGCGAGGGACTGGAGCCGATCGCCCTGTTGCGCGCCACCGCCCGCCATGTCGAGCGCCTGCACCTGGTGGCCGGTCGGCGCGAGTCGGGCCTGTCGCTCGCCGAGGCCGCGTCGGGCTTCCGCCCTCCCCTGCACTTCCGCGCGCAGGAGGCCCTGAACACCCAGGCCTCGCGCTGGACGACGGCGCGGGCGGCGGTGGCGTTGGCGACGCTCCTGGACGCCGAGGTCGCGGCCAAGACCACCGGCAACCCTGCCGCCACGCTGGTTCGCCAAACACTTCTCACGCTCGCCGCGGGGACCCCTATTCGCCGATGATCTCGACCTCGGCGATCGAGATGCCGAACCCGGTCAGGCCGACGTACTGGCGCGAGCGGGTGGCAAGCAGCCGAATGTTGTCGACGCCCAGGTCGCGCAGGATCTGCGCACCCAAACCGATCTCGCGCCATTGCCGGCGGCGCGCGGCCTCGCTGTTGTCGTCGTGCCGGTGGGTCTCCGCCATGTCGCCGACCGGCACCCCGGTCACGCCCTCGCGCAGGTAGATCAGCACGCCCCGGCCCGCCTCGCGGAACTTCTCCATGGCCTGGGTCAGGACTTGTCGCCGACCGAACACGTCGTCCAACAGGTTCTCGCGATGGAAGCGGGTGGGGATGGGATCGCCTTCGCCCAGCTTGCCGAACACCAGGGCAAGGTGCTGCACGTCGTCGTAGGGGGTGGTGTAGGCGATGCCGTGGGCGTCGCCGTTCGCCGTGTGCACCGGGAACTCGGCCACCCGCTCGACCAGCCTCTCGCGGCTCTGGCGGAAGGCGATCAGGTCGGCGAGGGTGAGGACGCGGAGTCCGTGCCCCGACGCGAAGGCCGCGATCTGCGGCCCGCGCATCACCGTACCGTCGTCGTTCATCAGCTCGCCGATCAATCCGACGGGCGGCAGTCCGGCCAGCCGGGCGAGATCCACCGCCGCCTCGGTGTGGCCCGAGCGCATCAGCACCCCGCCGGCCTTGGCGATCAGCGGAAAGACGTGGCCGGGACGCACGAAGTCGGCCGCCCCGGCATTGGGATTGGCGAGCGCCCGCACCGTGTTGCAGCGCTCCTCGGCCGAGATGCCGGTGGTCAGGCCGTGGCGGTAGTCGATCGAGACCGTGAAGGCGGTGCCGAGCGGCGCGTCGTTGATCGCCACCATGGGATCGAGCCGGAGCCGCCGCGCGTCATCGGCGAGCAGGGGCGCGCACAGGATTCCGCTCGAATAACGGATGACGAAGGCCACCTGCTCGGGCGTCGCCTTGGCGGCGGCGACGATCAGATCGCCCTCGTTCTCGCGATCGTCGTCATCGACCACGATCACGATCCGCCCCGCGCGGATATCCTCGATCGCGTCGAGCACGTGGCTCGTGGCTTGGGACACAGCACCTCCTGGAGTCTCGCTTGGAGTGTAGGGCCTCGCGCCGGAACCCACAAACCCGCCTTCGGATCAAACGACGATCTCGACCTCGGCGGCGGTCAAAGGCCCGATGCCGAAAAAATCGGCGACCCGGACCACGACCGTGTAGCCACCGGCGAGCCCATCGGCGTCGTAGTAGAGGGTCGCATCGGCTTCGGAAAAAATGAACGTCGGCAAGCCGGCGCCGAACGCGGAATTGACGCCGGCGTTGGTTCCGTCGAACGAAGGGGCGATCACCGAAAACGTGACGCCATCGTCCAGGGTGCCGAGCCCAATGGTCGACCCGGGGTCGAAGGCCGCGGCCCGGAACTGCAGGCGGTCGGCATTCGCCCCGAACAGAATACCCGGATCGAAATCGGGGATCACGTCGCCGGCTGGCGGCGGCGGTTAGGGCGCCGCCACGAAGATGCCGTCGGCCAGGCTCTCGAACAGGAATCGATCGGTCGAACCCGTGCCGCCGGTCATCCGGTCGTTGCCGCCACCGCCGGCCAGAACATCGTTGCCCTTGCCGCCGGTGAGAACGTCGTCGGCGCCACCGCCAAACATGCGATCGTCGCCTTCCTCGCCGATATCGCCGCCAATGACATCGTCGCCACCGCGGCCACCTCGCCGTTGGGGTCCGGCAACAAGCCGTAGAGGTTCTCCTCGCCATCCCCCCGCGACCTTGAGCGCGAGCGCCGTGCCACGGATGCCGATGGTGGCGACCGGGGTGGTCAGGACCATCGCCTCGGGGCCGGAATGCGCGACTTCGCCGGAGACGAACACGAACAGGCCCTCGACCAGGTTGATCGCGGCGCTGTCACCGTTCCCCACCGGGTCATAGACAAATTCGTCGACGATCATGCGCGCGTCGGCACCGAGGGCGAAGCTGGTGCCGTCGACGAAGACGACGGCGAGTGCCGCACCCACGCCGGTCGCGAGGGCATCGCCCTGGTAGATCGGGTCGCCGGCGGCGAGGGTGGCGACGCGGCCATCGGCGTGCGTGGCCGTCGCCGTGCCCGCGACCGTGCCGACCCGACCGATCGGTTCCGCCATCACCCTGAATCCCGGAAGAACACCCGATGCGACCTTAACTCAGCCGGCCGTGGCGCGGGACGGAATGTCGCCGGCCCGTCTCAAATCAGTTGAATATCGTCGGCGCCGATCGCATCGCCCTGGACGAACGCGATCGCGGTGTAGCCGGCTGCATCACCATTGGCGTCGTAGTACAGGATGTCGCCCACGGTCGAGAACACGAACGTCGCGCTGCCCGCCGAATGGTTCGCGTTGGCGCCGGCGTTGGTGCCGTTGAAGCTCGCGTTGATCACCGAGAAGCTGGTGCCCAGCGTGACCGTGCCAATGTCGGCGTTCTGGTCGAAATTCAGGGCCGCGAGCGTGAACCGGTCGATCCCGGCGGTGAAATCCGTGACCACGTCCACCGCGACGCCGGCGGCAGCCACGGTCTGGTTCACGGCCACGGTCGTGCCGTTACCGGTCGTCAGGTAGTTGAAACTATCGGCGCCCTCGTCGCCGGTCAGCTCATCGGGATTGCCGCCGCCGGTCAACGTGTCGTCTCCCAACCCACCGGCCAAGGTATCGCGGCCGGAGCTGCCGAAGAAACTGTCGTCACCGTCGTTGCCGTGGAGCGTATCCTTGCCCGTCCCGCCGGTCAGGCTGTTGTCGCCGATGTTGCCGCGGATGAAGACGTTCAGGGCGGTTCCAGCACCGCCGTTCACGTTGGCCGAGCCGGTGAGGAGGAGCCGCTCGAAGCCGGCCGAGAGCGTGAAGTCGCGCGCGGTCATGATGGTGTCGCGGCCGCCGCCGGAGGCCTCCACGACCACGTCGTTCGCGTGGTTGATGACGAACGTATCGTTGCCAGCTCCGCCGGTCATGGTGTCGATGGCGGTGTCACCGCCGACGCCGTTGAGGACGTCGTGCCCCGCGCCGCCGAACAGCGTGTCGCTGCCGAGAAGGCCCTTGAGAACGTTGTTTCCGTCCGACCCGGTGATCTGGTCGGCGCCCGTGGTACCCGTCCCGTTCGTGTTGGCCGCCCCGGTGAGGACGAGTCGCTCCACGTTGGCGGCGATAATGCGGCTCACGGAACTCCGCATCTCGTCGAAGCCGCCGAGAGCGATCTCGACCACCGTGTCGTTGCCGCTGTCGATGATGTAGACATCGTCGCCCCCGTCGCCAGTCGCGACATCCACGCCCTGCCCGCCGTCGAGGGTATCGTGACCCGCGCCGCCGGTCAGCGTGTCCGTGCCGGCACCCCCTTCGAGGGTGTCGTTCCCGAGGCCTCCCGAGAGGGTGTCGTTGCCGTCGCCGCCATCGAGGGTGTCGTTGTCGTCACCACCATCGATCAGGTCGTCGCCGGCGTCGCCGTCGATGCGATCATTACCCGTTCCGGACTCGAGGCTGTCGTTGTCCCCGCCGCCGTAGAGGTGGTCGTCGCCCGCTTCGCCGAACAGAAAATCCTCACCTGCGTCGCCGAAGACATAGTCGAACCCATCGCCGCCGGTGAGAACGTCGTTGCCCGCGCCACCGCGGATGAGGTCGTTGCCATCGTCGCCGCCAAGAGAATCGGCCCCGCCCTTGCCGTCCATGTTGTCGCCGCCGCCGCCACACGTGAAGAAGTCATCGCCGTCAGACCCGACGAAGGTGTTGTTGGCGTCGTTACCGGCGCCGCCGAGCCCCCCCCGCGAGGAACGTGATGTTCTCGACGCCGTCGGGAATGATGAAGGTCGCCGTGGTCTCGATCCGGTCGACCCCGCCATCAAGATCGGTCACGACGTCGGTGCCGTCGTCGACGCGGAAGATATCGTCGCCCGAGCCGCCGTTCATCTCGTCGGCGCCAAGGCCACCGTCGATGATGTCGTTGCCGCTGCCTCCCCGCAGGTCGTCGATGCCGTCGCCGCCGGCGAACGAGTCGTTGCCGCTGCCCCCATCCAACGTATCGGTCCCGGTGCGGCCGATCAGGGTGTCGGAGCCACCGAGGCCGCTGAGGACATGGGTGCCGCCGCCGAGCGCGGTGATGATGTTCTTGACGTCGTTGCCTACCCCATTGATGACGGCGAC
This sequence comes from Alphaproteobacteria bacterium, assembly GCA_009694045.1. GTDB lineage: Bacteria > Pseudomonadota > Alphaproteobacteria > SP197 > SP197 > SHVY01. The sequence continues at coordinate 49,355 of SHVY01000012.1, forward strand.
CGTGAGCACGAGGTTTTCCACATGGATCGGCAGGACGAACGTCGCGCTGCTCCTGACCGTGTTGGTGCCCTCGCCGGCCGCTTCGATGGCCCGGTCGGACGTGCTGTCGACGATGTACGTGTCATTGCCGAGGCCGCCGGTTCCGGTGTCGATGCCGCTGCCGCCATCCAGTCGATCGCTGCCCGCGAGGCTGAACAGCGTGTCGTTGCCGCCAAGCCCGGTCAGCGTGTCGATGGCGCCCGTGCCCGTCAGGGAGTCGTTGTTGGGTGATCCAGGAATGACAGCCAGGGCCCATGCCTCTCTGCATCGCGTGCAGTTTTGCCGAGACTATACGCTCGGCTGGAACCACTGGCCCGGGAATCGGGCGCGTCCCTCCGTCGCACAATCAATCGATGCACGAGTCGTGCCCAGAAGCGATCCAGGCGGTCGGGTCGCTCGTGTCCCGATTCTGAAATTCGCCCGACCTCGCGGCCACCCTCGGAGCGAATTTCAGAATCGAAAGGACACTAGGAAATTATTGATTCTAGTGTCGTGGTTTCGAAGTTCGCATCCGAGGGTTGCCGCGTGATAGGGCGAGCTTCGAAACCACGACACTAGGGATCGCGCTTGAGGCGTCGCGCCACGTCCTGGAGCTGGTCGAGGGTCCGGTAGCGGATGGCGAGGGTACCGCCGCGCTTCCCGTGGCGGATGGCGACCGCGAGACCGAGGGCCTCGCCGAGCGTGTGTTCGAGGTCCGCCGTGTTGGCGTCCGGTGCCGCCGCTGCCGCGCGCGCCGGTCCGCGCTGCACCAGACGCTCGGTCTGGCGGACATTCAGGCCGCGCGCGATGACCCGACGGGCATGGGCCACGGGGTCGGGCGACGCGAGCAGGGCGCGAGCGTGCCCGGCCGAAAGCGTGCCCGAGTCGAGCCAGGCCTTGACCTCCGGTGGAAGCGCCAACAACCGCAGGGTGTTAGCGACGTGGCTGCGACTCTTGCCGACCAGGTCCGCGACGTTGTCCTGGGTCTGGCGGAAGTCATCGATCAGGCGACGATAGCCCGACGCCTCCTCGAGCGGCGACAGATCGGCGCGTTGGAGATTCTCGACGAGGGCCATTTCCAGGACCTGGGCGTCACCGATTTCCCGTACCAGAACTGGGACTTCGTGGAGTCGGGCCTGCTGTGCGGCTCGCCAGCGACGCTCGCCGGCGATGATCTCGTAGCGGCCCGATCCGGCCGGTGCCGGGCGGACCAGAAGTGGCTGCAGAATTCCCTGGGCAGCGATCGAAGCCGCCAAGTCGGCAAGCTCCTGCGGATCGAAATTCCGTCGTGGCTGCAAGGGGCTAGGGAGTAGTGCGTCGATCGGCAGCGTGCGCGTAGCCGAACTCGTCGGCAGATCGCCGAGCAGAGCCGAGAGGCCCTTGGCGAGGCCGCGGCGGCGGGTTTCGCCGCCGGTCGCGGGTTCGTGGTCGTTGGCGACGATGCCGTCGGGCTCAGGCGACATGACGTCCCTCCCGTTTCAGGACTTCGCTGGCGAGGTGCATGTAGGCCTTGGCGCCGACGCTCTTGAGATCGTAGATCAGCACCGGCTTGCCGTGCGACGGGGCCTCGGAAATCCGCACGTTGCGCGGAATCACGGTCTGATAAACGGCTGCGCCCATTGTATCACGCACGTCCGCAACCACCTGCTGACTCAGGTTGTTACGCTTGTCATACATGGTCAGGACGATGCCTTGCAGCGCGAGCGTGGGATTGAAGGAACCACGCACCCGCGCGACCGTGTTGAGCAGGAGCGAGAGCCCCTCGAGGGCGAAAAACTCGCATTGCAGGGGCACCAGGAGCGCATTGGCCGCGACCAGGGCGTTGATGGTCAGGAGCCCAAGGGCGGGCGGACAGTCGATCAGCACGTAGTCATAGCCGGCGGCCCCGTCCACCAAGGCGTCAAGCAGGCGGTATTCGCGCCGCGCGACCCCGACCAGTTCGACCTCGGCGCCGGCAAGATCGATGGTCGCGGGGGCCAGATGGAGGCCTGGAACGAGGGTGGGATGGGTCGCGTCGGCGACCGTTGCTTCGCCCATCACCACTTCGTAAGAGCCTGGAACTCTTGCATCTTTAGCGAGTCCGAGACCGGTTGACGCGTTACCCTGGGGGTCGAGGTCGATGAGCAGGACCGACTTGCCGACGGCGGCCATGGCGGTCGCCAGGTTGATGGCGGTCGTGGTCTTGCCCACCCCGCCCTTCTGATTGGCGATGGCGAGAACCCTGGGTACGCGACCCAGATCGAACGGTGCGAGGTGCATGGCGCAGGCCCTCCAAGGTGAGAATGACGCCCGAGGGATCGGAACGGCTCGGCGTCCTCGTCACCGTCATTTTCCAGATTTTGTGGGCGGAAGTCAATTCACTCTCAACATGTGCACCCTTCAGAAGTATCACACGTGTGCTACTGCCGAGCAGCGGCCGCGCGATCTCGAGCAGCCGGGGCAGCGGCGCGAGGGCCCGGGCGATCACATGCCGGGCCGGGACGTGCGGCAGATCCTCGACCCGGGCGTTGTGGACCGTGACCGACAGCCCGAGATCGGCCGCCACGGCGCGCAAAAAAGCACATTTTCTGCCCTGGCTTTCGACCAATTCGACCCTCTTAACGCCGAGCACGGCCAGAATTAGACCGGGGAAACCGGCCCCGCTGCCGAGATCGACGACACGGCCAGGCTTCGCCCCGAGCAGGGGAAGAAGCTGGGCCGAGTCGAGCACATGGCGGCGCCAGATGTCCGACTCGGATTTCCGGCTGATCAGGTTCATCCGCTGGTTGGCGTCGCACACCAGAGCAACGAGCCGGATCAGCACCTCGAGGGTTTCACGTGAAACGCCGAGGCTCGCGAGTTCGACGGCGACGTCCGCGGGCGGCTCCGTCACCCGGCCCGCGCCCCTGGGCGGCGGCGAACGTGCCCGAGCAGGGATACGACCGCGGCGGGGGTGACGCCCGAGATCCGCGATGCGGCGCCGATCGTGGGGGGGCGAACGCGCGCGAGTTTTTCGCGCACCTCGGCGGACAAGCCGCCGATGGCGTCGAGATCCAGATCGTCGGGGAGGGCCAGGGCCTCGTCACGGCGGTAGGCGCGTATGTCGCCGGCCATGCGATCGACATACCCGGCGTAGCGCGCCTCGATTTCGAGCTGTTCGATGACATCCGCGCGAAAGGACGCGAGTTCGGGCCAGATCCGGGCGACTCGGGCGAAGCCGACGTCCGCGCGGCCGATCAGGGCGAGGGCCGAGCGGGGCTGGCCATCCAGGTTCACATCGAGCCCATGCCCGCGCGCGGCACTCGGGGATAGGGTCAACTCCTCCGCACGTATCCGCGCGGAGTTCACCGCCGCCTCCTTAACTTGATGCGCACGGTGGCGGGCGGACCCGACACAGCCGATGGCCGCGCCCTTGCCGGTGAGGCGCGAATCGGCGTTGTCGGCACGCAGCAGCAGGCGGTACTCGGCGCGCGAGGTGAACATGCGGTAGGGCTCGTCGGTTCCGAGCGTGACCAGGTCATCGATCAGCACGCCGATGTAGGCGTCGGCCCGGTCGAGCACGAAGGTCGCGCCACCGCCGGCCGCCAGGGCGGCGTTCAACCCGGCCATGAGCCCCTGCGCCGCCGCCTCCTCGTAGCCGGTCGTGCCGTTGATCTGCCCGGCCAGGTAAAGTCCAGGAATCCTGCGGGTTTCCAGGGTTGGCCGCAATTCGCGGGGGTCGATGTAGTCATACTCGATGGCATACCCGGGGCGCTTGATGACCGCCCGCTCCAGACCGGGAATCGCGTGGACGAACGCCTCCTGCACGTCGCGCGGCAGACTGGTAGAAATGCCGTTGGGGTAGATCGTATCGTCGTCCAGGCCCTCCGGCTCGAGAAAGATCTGATGGCTGGAGCGCTCGGCGAAGCGCACCACCTTGTCCTCGATCGACGGGCAGTAGCGGGGACCACGGCCGGAGATCTGGCCGGAGTAGACGGGAGCGCGATCGAGGTTCGCCCGGATGATGGCGTGCGCCTCGGGCGAAGTCTGGGTGATATGGCAGGGGACTTGCGTCTGGGTGATCCGCTCGGTCATGAAGGAAAATGGCGGCGGCGGATCGTCGCCGGCCTGCACCGCGAGTTTGCTCCAGGCGATGCCGTGGCCGGACAGGCGGGGCGGAGTGCCGGTCTTCAGGCGCCCGAGGGTGAACCCGGCCCGCTCCAACGTGGTCGACAGGCCGATCGCCGGCGCCTCGCCCATGCGCCCGGCGGGGGTGCATTCCGTGCCGATGTGAATGAGGCCCCGAAGGAACGTCCCCGTGGTCAGGACGACGCGTCCGGCCGCCAGCGTCACCCCGCGGCCCGTGACGACCCCCGCCACCCGACCGGAGGCATCGCGCCGAAGATCCTCGGCCGAATCCTCGAGAATTTCGAGGTTCGGCTGTTCGGCCAGCAGTGCACGCATGGCCTCGGCATAGAGCCGACGGTCCGCCTGGGCCCGGGGTCCGCGCACCGCCGGTCCCTTGCTGCGGTTCAGAACCCGGAACTGGATGCCGCCACAGTCGATGGCGCGACCCATCAGCCCGTCGAGGGCGTCGATCTCGCGCACCAGATGGCCCTTGGCGAGGCCGCCGATGGCCGGGTTGCAGCTCATCGCTCCAATCGTGTCGCGCCGGTGGGTCAGGAGCAGGGTATGGGCGCCGAGTCGCGCGGCCGCGGCGGCCGCTTCGCAGCCGGCGTGGCCGCCACCGATGACGATGACGTCGTAGCGCTTCATGGCCGACATTTTAGCACTGTTTCACGTGAAACATCACTTGCCGATGCAGAAATCGCGGAACAGGGCGTCGAGGATATCGTCGACGCCGACCCGGCCGGTGATGCGGCCCAACGCCACGGCCGCGGCGCGCAAGTCCTCCGCCACGAGTTCCGGCGTGGGCGCGGATTGAGCCCGGCGCAACGCGTCGGCACAGGCTTCCAGACCGACCCGGTGGCGGGCACGGGTCAGGGGCGGGGCAGGGGTCGCCCAGGCCTGTCCGCCGATCCGTTCGGAGATGGCGGCGACGAGCGCATCCAGCCCCTTCCCGGTGCGGCAGGAGATCGCCAGCCACCCACCTTCGCGCGGGGCGGGGGCGAGATCGACCTTGTTCCAGACCCTGAGGGTGTCCTCACCCCCTCCCCCCATCCCCCTCCCGCGCGGGGAGGGGGGGCGTATGGAGGGGCCGAGTTCTCCCCCACCCCGCGTGGGAGGGGGACGAGGGGAGGGGTACTCTAGGCCTAGGGCGCCTTTCCCGATGTGTTCCGAGTCGGCGATCAAGATCTTGAGGTCGGCGGTAGCGGCCCAGGCGTGGGCTCGCCGCACGCCTTCGCGCTCGACCGCCGATTCGGTGGCGCGGAGGCCGGCCGTGTCGGCGACGATCACGGGGACGCCACCGAGGTCCAGGTGAACCTCGACGATGTCGCGGGTGGTGCCCGCCTCGGGCGCGACGATGGCCGCCTCGCGCCGCGCCAAACGGTTGAGCAGGCTGGATTTCCCCACGTTGGGCGGGCCCAGAAGGGCGATGCGCCAGCCGTCGCGGAGACGTTCGCCGCGGCGCCCGTCGGCGAGGTGGGACGCGATGGCGGCGACCAACTCGTCGAGCTCGCCGCCAATCCGTGCGCCGAGATCGGCGGGTAGATCTTCGTCGGGAAAATCGATGCCGGCCTCGAGCTGGGCCATCACCCGGATGAGCTGGGTGCGCCAGCCGTCGTAGAGCAACCCGAGTTCGCCGCCGAGCTGGCGCAGGGCCTGCCGGCGCTGGCCCTCGGTTTCGGCGGATATCAAGTCGGCGATGCCTTCGGCGGCGGTCAGGTCCAGCCGGCCATTGGCGAAGGCGCGGCGCGTGAAGTCGCCAGGTTCGGCTGGCGCCAGACCCGCGATGCGGCCGAGCGCGCCGAGCACGCCGTCGATCACAGCGCGGCCACCGTGCAGGTGCAACTCCGCCATGTCCTCGCCGGTGTAGCTGGCCGGTCCTGGCAGCCAGACGATCAGCGCCCGGTCGATCGGCTCGGGCCCGTGCGGATCTTGCAGAGTGCGGAGCGTCATGCGGCGCGGTTCCGGCAGCGGGCCGGCCAGCGCCGTGAGGGCCGCCGCCGTCCGTTCGCCGCTGATCCGGACCACCGCGATGGCCGCGCGGCCCGGGGCGGTGGCGGCGGCGAAGATGGTCATGGGCCGGCCGTCAGCCCTGCTTGAACCCGTCGGTGGGTTGCAGCAGCAGCCGGGCGACGCGGCGTCCCTGGCCGATGTGTTCGCGCAGGATGTCGTCGACGTCGTCCCGGTCGCGGCAGGTGTACCAGACGCCCTCGGGGTAGATGACGACGGTGGGGCCGAGTTCGCAGCGGTCGAGACAGCCGGCGATGTTGACCCGGACGTCGGAGAAGCCGAGCTTTTTCGCCTGGTCCTTCATGTAGTCCCGCAGCGCTACCGAGCCCTTGGCCGAGCAGCAGCCGCGCGGGTGGCCTTCGGGACGCACGTTGGTGCAGCAGAACACATGCTTGCGGTAGTAGGGGGCGGGATCGCCAGTGTGATCGTTCATGGATCGCCGATTACAACCTCTAGTTGATAGGGTTTTCACCACCCTTGGAAACAGCCCTACGTCTACCCCTCCCCCTACCCCTCCCGCAAGGGGAGGGGGGACTCGATCTGAATAAGGGATATAAGCTCGTATTTCCCAAGGGCTATTTCGGTGGCTACTTCGGTGACAGCATACTAAATTCAAGGGAATTTAGTATGCTGTCATCGAAATAAGGACCTAGGCGTGATGCTTCACTGGCACTGGGCCTAGACATAATGGTGGACCCAAAATAGAGTCGGAGTGCAGATTATGAACAGGTACATCCAATCTGGATTTTAACTCATTATCTTGGCGGTTAGTGGATGTACTGGAACGACGCCACCGAGCGGATGGTCGGCATTGACAGTTGGGGACTCTCGTGACCAAGTAGAATCTGCGCTTGGTCATACGATAGATTATCGTAATAAAACATTGCGTTAATTTGCACTTTATCATTATTTATAATTAGAGAAAGATAAAATTGAAAAATTTGGTTGCTACGGAACCGGATGCTTGGGCTATCTAGTAGCGCTTGCGGTGGTATCGCCCGTGCTCGAATCAGGTAGAACTGAGAGATTCGTTCATGTTTTATTTGGAATGGACGATAAGGTCACCTATATTTCTTTGCCAACATCCGTTCGGTAATCGGCATTCACTTCAGGGATATTCCGGTGGCAGCATACTAGATTCAAGGGAATTTAGTATGCTGTCATCGAAATAAGGCGTGGTAGGGCTACCCGTGCCGGCGGAGGTCGCGTAGCATCGGGACCCTTGAGGAGGCGCCATGAGAAAAATGTTGTCGCCGGAGCAGGTGGCGCGGTTTGGGCGGGACGGGTTCGTGTTTCCCGTACGCGTGATGAGTGCCCTGGAGGCGAAGGGGTATCGCGACCGGCTGGAGGAGCACGAGCGGCGGACGGGGGCGCCGATCCAGAGCAATTACCGGCACAAGGTCCACCTGCTGTTCACCTGGGCCAACGGCCTGGCGCGGCACCCGCGCATCCTGGACGCGGTCGAGGACCTGCTGGGGCCCGATCTGTTGTGCTGGACCTCCACGTTCTTCATCAAGGAGGCGAACAACCCGGCGTTCGTCTCGTGGCACCAGGATTCGACCTATTGGGGACTCGATCCGTGCGACGTGGTGACGGCCTGGGTGGCGCTGTCCGACGCGCCCCTCGCATCGGGGCCGATGACGTTCATCCCCGGGAGTCACCGGTGGGACCAAGTTCCCCACCGCGACACGTTCCACCAGGACAACCTGCTGTCGCGCGGCCAGGAGATCGCGATCGACGTGGACGAGAGCCGGGCGGTTCCCGTTCCGCTCAAGGCCGGTGAAATCTCGATTCACCACGTGCGGGCCGCGCACGGGTCCGGGCCGAATACCACGGGGGACCGGCGGATCGGGCTGGCCATCCGCTACATCCCGCCGCACGTGCGCCAGCTCAAGACCCGGGATTCGGCGATGCTGGTGCGCGGCCACGACAGCGTCGGCCACTACGACCCCGAGCCCGAGCCCAAGGCGGACGCCGACGCCGCGGCGATTGCCGCCCATACGGACGCGGTCGACCGCCAGCTCAAGGCCCTGTACTCGGGCACCGACCGGCGGACGTTCCGGGCGTAAGTGGGGCGGCCCAAACACTTCAATTGTCATGCCCCGCCTTCGAGCGGGGCATCCATGTGGTAAATTCCGAGCCCTGCAACCATGGGTCAAGCCGGGCGATGACATTAAGAGAGTAGGCTGCGACGGTGCGACTGGAACTGCACAACAACCTAGGCCAAGAGACCAGTCCGTATCTGTTGCAGCATCGGGACAATCCGGTGCACTGGCAGCCGTGGGGGCCGGCGGCGCTCCTGCGGGCGAAGCGGGAGGACAAGCCGATCCTGCTGTCGGTCGGCTACGCGGCCTGCCACTGGTGCCACGTGATGGCGCACGAGAGCTTCGAGGACGACGACATCGCCGCGCTGATGAACGACCTCTACGTCAGCATCAAGGTCGACCGCGAGGAGCGGCCCGACATCGACCAGATCTATCAGGGGGCGCTGGCCTTGCTGGGGCAATCGGGGGGCTGGCCGCTGACCATGTTCCTGACCCCGGACGCCGAGCCGTTCTGGGGCGGCACGTACTTTCCGCCGACCGCGCGCTGGGGCCGCGCCGGGTTCCCCGACGTGCTGCGCGGCGTGCATCAGGCCTATCGCGAGACGCCGGAGAAGGTGGACAGCAACCGCCGGGCGTTGACCGCGGCGCTCGCCGACCTCGCGCGCAAGGGCGCGCCCCAGGCAATCGACGCGGACACCATCGCCGGCGCGGCGAGCGCGCTCTTGCGCGCGGTGGACATGGCCCATGGCGGGTTCGGCGACGCGCCGAAGTTCCCGCAAGCCTCGGGGCATCTGCTGCTGTGGCGCGCGCACCTCAGGACCGGTAACCGGCAGTTCGGCCTCGCCGTCACCCTCTCGGCCGAGCGCATGAGCCGGGGCGGCATCTACGACCACGTCGGCGGCGGCTTCGCCCGCTATGCCGTCGACGAGCGCTGGCTGGTGCCACACTTCGAGAAGATGCTGTACGACAATGCCGCGCTCGTTGGGCTGCTGACCGAGCTGTGGCGCGAGACCGGCGCGGCGCTGTACGCGGAGCGGGTGGCCGAGACGATCGGCTGGTGCTTACGCGAGATGCGGGTGGGCGACGGGTTCGCCAGCAGCCTGGATGCGGATTCGGAGCACGAGGAGGGCAAGTTCTACGTCTGGACCGAGGCGGAGATCGACGCCGCCCTGGGCGTGGATTCGGAAGTGTTCAAGGCCCACTACGACGTGCTGGCGGACGGCAACTGGGAAGGCAAGACGATCCTCAACCGGTCGCGCGTGCCTATGGCGGACGCGGTCACCGAAGCGCTGCTCGCGCGTGGTCGGACGAAGCTCCTGGGGTTGCGCGCGGGCCGGGTGCGGCCGGGGCGCGACGACAAGGTGCTGGCCGACTGGAACGGGCTGATGATCGCCGCCATGGCCGAGGCGGCGTTCGCCTTCGACCGGGCGGATTGGCTGGCGCACGCCGAAGCGGCGTTCGCCTTCGTCGTCGCCAACATGATGGGCGACGACGGCCGGCTGCATCATAGTTTCCGGGATGGCCGCCGGACGCCGATGGCCGTGCTCGACGACTACGCCGACATGGCGGCGGCGGCGCTGCGGCTGCACGAGGTGACGGGGCATGGGGCCTATCTCGCGCGGGCGCAAGGATGGGCGGCCATCGCCGATGCCCACTACGCCGATCCGGCCGGCGGCTATTTCCTCACCGCCGACGACGCCGAGACGCTGATCACCCGGACCAAGTCGGCGATCGACAGCCCGGTGCCCTCGGGCAACGGGATGATGGCCGAGGTGCAGACGCGGCTCTACCACCTGACGGGCGAGGCGGCCTATCGGGCGCGCGCCGAGGCGACGATCGCGGCCTTCGGCGAGGAAGCACGGCGCAATGTCTATGGCCTGCCCACGCTCATCAACAGCGCCGAGCTTCTGCTCCGCGCGGTGCAAATCGTGATCGTCGGCAAGGGCGCGGACGCCCTGATCCACGCGGTCGCGGGCGTGTCCCTGCCGAACCGGGTGCTGACCGTGCTCGCACCCGGCACCGCGCTGCCGGCCAACCATCCGGCCGCGGGCAAGGGCCCCGTCGGCGGCCAGGCCACCGCGTATGTGTGCGTCGGCGAGACCTGCTCGCTCCCCCTCAGCGTCGCGGGCGAGCTGGGCGAGGCCCTGCGCGCCGCCCGCCGGAGCTGATCACAGGGGCAGGGTGGCGAGGGCGGCGCCGGCGCAAATGGCGAGGGCGAAGGGGCGGAACAGGCGTTCGGGGAGAACCCGGAAGGCGCGCGAGCCGAGCCAGGTCGTCGCCCCGTAGAGCGGTGCTAGAACCAGGGCCTGGAGGAGGACCCTAGGCTCGAAGAATCCGCCCGCCCACAGGGACAGACCGCTGACAATCGTGGTGATCCCGAAGTACACCATGAGGTTCGCCCGCACGCGGGGGGCCGGTTCCTGGCCGCCGAGCCAGAACAGCACGACCGGCGGGCCGAACAGGCTGGCGAGACCGCCGAGCAGGCCCGAGGCGGCCCCGACCGCGAGCGACTGGGCCTTGGTCGGCACGCGCCGGTAGCGCCAGCCGGTGGCGAGCGCCGCGACCGCGCCGAGAATCGCCGCCGCGATCACCCAACGGATGATCCCCACCGGCAGGACCGTGAGGCCCCAGACGCCGACGGGGATCGCGACACAAGCACCGATGGCGAGGAACACAATCCCGCGCAGGTCGCATTTCCGGACTGCGGCGGCGAACAGGAGGACCGTCGACGGCAGGTCCATGAGGAAGATGAGGGCGACCGCCACCGCCGGGCTGTAGAGCACGCTCGCCACCGGCACGAACACCATGGCGGCGCCGAACCCGGTGTAGCCGCGCACGAAGCCGGCCAGCGCGGCGGCGGCGGCCACCGCGATCAGGGTGCTGTCGCTTAGCATGCGGTCTCCCGGATTCGGTATGCCACTCCGAACCCGGACCGTCTAGACTTCCGGGGCCATCCCAGGAGACTCCCATGACCCGCGCGATCCGCATCCACGCCCATGGCGGCCCCGAACTCATGAAAATCGAGGACGTGACCGTGCCCGCCCCCGGCGCGGGCGAAATCCGCGTGCGGCATACGGCGATCGGGCTGAACTTCATCGACACGTACCAGCGCACGGGGCTCTATCCGCTGACTCTGCCCTCTGGCCTGGGGCTCGAGGCGGCGGGAGTAGTCGAGGCGGTTGGTCCGGGGGTCGCCGACCTGAAGATCGGCGAGCGCATCGCCTACGGCAGCGGGCCGATCGGCGCCTATGCGGGGGAGCGGGTGATGCCGGCCGACAAGGTCGTCAGGATCCCCGATGGCATCGACGATCGGCGGGCCGCGGCCATGATGCTGAAGGGCATGACGGTCGAGTACCTGCTGCGGCGCACCTATGCGGTGCAGCCCGGGGACACGATCCTGTTCCATGCCGCGGCCGGCGGCGTCGGGCTGATCGCCTGCCAGTGGGCGAAGGCGCTGGGCGCCACGGTGATCGGCACGGTGTCGACGCCGGAAAAGGCGGCGCTGGCCAAGGCCCACGGCTGCGACCATCCCCTGGTGACCAAGGGCCTGGACTTCGTCGCCAAGGTCAAGGAGATCACCGGCGGCCGGGGCTGCCCGGTGGTCTACGATTCGATCGGCCGGGACGCCTACCTGGGATCGCTCGATTGCCTGCGGCCGCGCGGGCTCCTGGTGCTGTTCGGCAATTCGTCGGGACCGGTGGACGCGCTGAACACCGGGCTGCTCGCGGCCAAGGGTTCGCTCTACGTCACGCGGCCCTCGCTGGCGTGGTACACCGCCACCCGCGAGGAGTTCGTGACCTGCGCGAACGCGCTGTTCGACGTGGTGCGCTCGGGCAAGGTCAGGATCGAGATCAACCAGACCTATCCCCTGGCCGACGTGGCCCAGGCGCACCGCGACCTGGAAGGGCGCAAGACGACCGGATCGACGGTGCTGCTGCCGTAAGGCAGCCTGGGCTACTTGACGCCGAGGTCCTTGGCGGTCGCGTTGACGGCCGCCGTCGCGCGGCGGACAAGTTCGTCGATCTCTTTCTTGGTGATGACGAGCGGCGGCGACAGCACCATGGTGTCGTGGATCGCGCGCATCACCAGGCCGCCGGCGGTGGCGTGGGACCGGCAGGTGTAGCCGACCTTCTTCTCGGCCGGATGCGCCCGGCGGGTCTTCCTGTCGGCGGCGAGCTCGATCGCGGCGATCAGGCCGATGCCGCGGACTTCGCCGACCAGGGGATGATCCGCCAGACTCTCGCGCAGCTTCACCTGGAAGTAGGGGCCGATCTCGCGGCCGCAGCGCTCGACGATTCCCTCCTGGTCGAGGATCTCGATATTGCGAAGCGCCACGGCGCAGGCGACCGGGTGGCCGGAGTAGGTCATGCCGTGGGCGATCTCGCCCGCCTTCTCGATGAGCGGCCCGGCCACGCGGTCGTGCAGCATCACGGCCGAGATCGGCATGTAGCCCGACGACAGGCCCTTGGCCATGGTCATGAAGTCCGGGTCGATGCCGTAGGTGTCAGAACCGAACCACTTGCCGGTGCGCCCGAAGCCGCAGATCACCTCGTCGGCGATCACCAGCACGTCGTACTTGCGGCAGATGCGCTGGATCTCCGCCCAGTAGCCGGGCGGCGGCATGATGACCCCGCCGGCCCCCATGATCGGCTCGCCGATGAAGGCACCGACCGTGTCGGCGCCGAGTTCCAGAATCTTCTGCTCGAGGGCGGCCGCGGTCTTCATGCCGTAGTCGGCCGGGCTCATCTCGCCGCCGTCGCGATACCAGTAGGGCGCCGGGATATGGGCGAAGCCCGGCAGCGGCAGGTCGAACTGCGGATGCATGTGGGTGAGGCCGCAGAGCGACGCCGCCGCGAGGGTGGAGCCATGGTAAGAATCGTCGCGGGCGATGATCGTCTTCTTCTTCGACATGCCCATCGTGTTCCAGTAGAGCCGCACCAGCTTGACGATGGTGTCGTTCGCCTCGGAGCCCGAGTTGTTGAAGAACACGTGGTTGAGGCCCTTGGGGGCTATTTGCGGCAGACGCGCGGCGAGCTCGGTGGTGGGCGGCGTCGAGGACTGGAAGAAGGTGTTGTAGTAGGGCAGCTCGAGCATCTGGTCGTAGGCGGCCTTGGCCAGCTCCTTGCGGCCGTAGCCGATGTTCACGCACCACAGGCCGGCCATGCCGTCGATCAGCTTCTCGCCCTCGCTGGAATGGATGTAGATGCCCTCGGCCTTGGTGATGATCCGGGTGCCCCGGGCGTTGAGGTCCTGGGTGTCGCTGAAGGGGTGCATATGATGCTGGCGGTCCATGTCCTGCCAGACGGCGGTCGAATTGGCGCGCATGTTGAAGACTCCCGATCGGAATGGATGGCGTGAAGCGGGGGCGCGGGGCGAACCCGCGAACGTCACGCAACCCTTACGGATTGAACCCGATCCGGGCACACAGGATCATGAGCTCGTCGTGGCACGACGGCTCGATCGCGAACGCGAGTGTCTGATAGGACATGGCGAGGACGCTAGCACGCCGCCGGACGGAAGTCACCGGGGGGCCAGAATCGGCGTTCCGCGTGCGCGGATTGCATCACGGCGAGTCCGGTGTTGGTTACCGAGAACGTTCGGATTTGGCCGCATCAGGTAGCAAACGGACGAAGCGATGCGGGGAGACTCGCAGTGAACTCTTAGAGCCGCTCCGAAAAGATGTTGAGTCTGGGGAGTCGGTTGTGACTCTATGGGTGGCAACCTTGTTGAGGAGGTTGCTTGATGTGGACGCCCGAACATCGTGCCGTGGCGGATCGTCGCGGTCTGCGTTATCCCAGCGATTT
>SHVY01000060.1 GCA_009694045.1 Alphaproteobacteria bacterium
CGCGTTGAGCAACGGTGATGACCGCCGCTTCCCGCTACGAGCATCACCAACGGCCGTTTCGGGCCGCTGATCGCTTCAATTCCCGTCGTCAACACGCACCCCTCCCGTCGTTGTCCTTATCGCCGACACCGCCCGCGTCACGCCGGAGACGGCGGCGGCCGGAGCTGTCCGTGTCCAACACGACGATCTTCGGTGGATGCCGCCCATGCACCCGGTCGATCCAGGCCCCAGACAGATCGGCGAGCGCGGCGAGGTTGTCATGGGTGGCCAACATCTCGGTCTCGAACCGTCCCATTTGGCTGGTCGAGGCGCCGCCTCGCTCGACGGCCTTGCCACCAATGATCCAGCGCATCGCGGGATCGCGCCCCAACCGATCGGCGTCGTTCACGATCCGTCGGAGTCAAACCCCTAGGAAGATTCTCAATTTTGTGGTCCGCCCAAACACGATGATGGGGAATCATGCGATTGCGTCGGACCACTAGATTCCGCTGCACGGTTCTGCCGAGTCTCGTTGGTGTCACGCACGGTCAGACCCGAGGAGGCGCGCGCAGGCTGCGGCGACCGGCTCCGACTGGCGGGCGAGCGGCCCGTCGGAGGAGCCGGCGAGACTCCGCGCATCGACCACCTGCATGATCGCTCCGGTCACCAGCATCGCCATCAGATCGGCATCGCGCTTCGGAATCGCGCCGGTCTGCATCGCCTCGGCGATCACCGTGCGGAACACCACGTACGGGTTCAGCGACCCCACCCCGGCCTTCGCCAGGAACTGCTGCCGGACCCGGAAACAGTAGCTGAAAAGCTCCCAATCCCGGTCGAAGTGCTCGTAGACGATGCCGATCATGGCCCGGAGCTTGGTCGGGAAGTCGGTCGGGCGCCGCGCGGCCTCGCGCAGGGCGACCCCGACGCCCGTGTAGCCGCGGGTGAACAGGTCGCGGCTGAGCTCTTCCTTGCTCTTGAAGTGGTTGTACATGGCGCCCTGGGACACGCCGGCCTCGCGGGCGATGTCCTTGATCGAGGTCTCGGCGAAGCCCTGCTTGACGAAGAGCTTCAGAGCCGCTCGCTCGATGCGTGTCTTGGTGTCGAGCGCCACGTCCATGGGTAACTCCGTATAGAATGAACGTTCATTTATGTCATTCGACGCCGCTTGTCAAGGCGCATTCGCCACCGGGCAGGTCCGTGGTTTGACATCGGGGCGCGGGCGCATAGATACTAGGAGACGAGGAAGTGCCTGGAGCACGCCATGAACATCGTCACCAACCCGGCCCCGATCTCCCTGACCGACAGCGCGGTCAGGCGAATCATACACTTGATCGCCCTGGAGGCGGATCGGGACACACGCCTTCGCATCGGCGTGACCGGCGGCGGCTGCTCGGGCTTCCAGTACGTCTTCAGCCTGGATGCGAAGCGCGAGGCGGTCGACCAGGTGATCGAGCACGGCGGCGCGGCCGTGGTGGTGGACGACGTGTCCCTGCCGCTCGTCACCGGCCTGGAGCTCGATTGGGTCGAGAGCCTGGAAGGCTCCCACTTCGCCGTCAAGAACCCGAACGCCACCGCCTCCTGCAGCTGCGGCTCGAGCTTCGCGATCTGATCCGCGACCCGCCGGCAACGGGTAGGCTCCACCGCCATGAAGATCGCCACGTGGAACGTGAACTCGATCCGGGCGCGGCTGCCGCGCGTCGTGGAATGGCTGCGGGCGGCGGCGCCGGACATCGCCCTGCTGCAGGAAACCAAGACCTTGGACGAGACGTTCCCCAGGAGCGAGATCGAGGACCTGGGCTACAACGTCGCGCTCCGGGGGCAGAAGACCTACAACGGGATCGCCATCCTCAGCAAAGCGCCGATCGACGTGCTGGCCCGCGAGCTGCCCGGCGAGCCGGGGGACGAGGAGGCGCGCTACCTCGAGGGGTTCAGCGGCGGGGTGCGGATCGCCTCCGTGTACGTGCCCCAGGGCCAAGTGGTGGGAACCGAGCGGTTCGCCTACAAGCTGCGCTTCCTCGAGCGGCTGGCCCGCCACGTCGACACGATGCTGGCTGACGAAGAAGCCTGGGTGATCGGCGGCGACCTCAACGTCGCCCCCAACGACGGGGACGTGCACGACCCCGAGAAGCTGGACGGCGAGGTCTGCTTCCACCCCGAGGAGCGGGCGCGACTTCGCGCCATCCTGTGGCGGGGCGTGACCGACGCGGTGGCGACGTTCCACCCCGAGGCCGGGTACTACAGCTATTGGGACTACCGGGCCGGGGCCTGGACCAAGGACCACGGCTTGCGCATCGATCACCTGCTGCTGTCGCCCCAGGCCGCCGACCGCCTGCGGGACGCCGGCATCGACCGCGGCCCGCGCGGGCTTGAGGGCACCTCGGACCACGCACCGGCCTGGGCGGAGTTGGACGGGCCGGACCGGTGAGCGGCGGAGCCGGGGAGGTTGTCGCGGCGATCAGGCGGGATGGGTTCGCGATCGTCGAGGGAGCGCTGGAGGCCACCCGCTTGGCGCGACTGCGGAGCGAATTGGCGCCGTACATCGCGGCGACGCCCTGTGGTGCGGACCCGTTCCTGGGGCTGCGCTCGAAGCGGATCGGCAACATCTTTATGCGCGCGCCCGTGACGCGGGAGCTGGCGATCGATCCGTACGTGCTGGCGATCGCCGACGGCGTGCTGTTGCCGTATTGCGCGGCCTATCGGGTGAACTTCACCGGGGTCCAGCACCTGGAACCGGGCGAGGTGACACAAGGGCTGCACCGCGATGGCCACCTCTACCCGTTCGTCAATCCGGCGCCGCCCACCATCCTCGGCACCATCTGGGCGGTCACCGACTTCACGGCGGACAACGGGGCGACGGTGATCGTGCCCGGGAGCCATCTGTGGCCGGAAGACCGGGTGCCCCTGCCGCACGAGACGCGGCCGGCGGTGATGCCGGCGGGATCGCTGCTGCTCTACACGTCCGGGCTGATCCACGGCGCCGGCGCGAACCGATCGACCGGCGTGCGGACCGGTTGCGCCATCCACTACAACCTCGGCTGGCTGCGCCAGGAAGAGAACCAGTACCTGACCCTGCCGCCGGACGTGGCGCGGACGTTGCCGCACCGGCTGCAACGGTTGATCGGCTACGACTTCGGCGCTCCCTACCTGGGTATCGTGCACGGAGACGACCCGATCCGCCTGCTCGAGGACGGACCGCCGGCCGGGCCAAAAGTCCGCTCGCGGCCGGAGATTTCCGCGGCCCAGCGCCGGGCACGGCGTTTTCGGGTGGTGGCGGAGGACGCCCCGACCGAGGGCGTCGGATTGGGGGCCGCCAAGCCGTGACCTAGGAAGGCTCTCATCTTGTGGCCTACCCCAAACACGATGATGATTCAGGCGCTTGTGTCGGACCATTGGTTCACAGCGCCGGTCGCGGCGGTTACAGTGGGGCGATCCAGCAGGGAGACCCGTCATGGCAGCGCTGAACGTCCTTGAAGCCTCCGCGACCGCGGAAGCGATCGCCGGGATGGTTGACGAGGATGGCTACGCCATCGTGCGCGGGTTGCTGCCGGACGACGAGCTGGCGGCGCTGCGCGGCGAGCTCGATCCCCTGATCGCCACGACCGAGGGCGGGAGCGAGGCCTTCATGGGCCACAAGACCAAGCGCTTCGGTGCCCTTCTCGGCCGCTGCCCGACCTCGCGACGGATGGTGACGGACCCGTTGATGCTGGCGATCGCCGATCGGGTTCTCCTGCCCTACTGCGCCCGCTACCAGATCGGCTACACCGGGATCATGCACCTGGAGCCGGGCGAGAAGGCGCAGCCGCTGCATCGCGATACCGGGCTCTATCCGTTTCACAATCCGGCTCCCCCCTTGATCCTGGCGACGATGTGGGCGGTGAGCGATTTCACGGCGAAGAATGGGGCGACCTGCCTGGTGCCGGGCAGCCATCGCTGGACCGACGACCGCGTGCCGTTGCCGGACGAGATCGTCGCCGCCGAGATGTCGGCCGGCAGCGTGCTGCTGTACACCGGCAACGTGCTGCACGGCGGCGGCGCGAACCGGGCCAACGGGGCGCGAACCGGCGTGGCCCTGCAATACAGCCTGGGTTGGCTGCGCCAGGAAGAAAATCAGTACATGGCGATGCCGATCGAGCAGGCGAGGCAGATGCCACGACAGCTTCAGGAGCTGATGGGCTACGCGCTGGCCACCGTCAACCTCGGGTTCGTCGACCACAAGGACCCCAACGAGGTGCTGAACGGCACCGCCGGCGCCGGACCCGGCACCCTGGGCGCCGATGCGTTGATGGCAGCGGATGCCGCCATTCGCCGTATCCGGGTCGCCGAGACCAGCATCGGCAAGCGGCCGCGCTTCCACGTCGAGGGACGCTTCGCCGACCCCTCCTGATGCCCGATCAACCCGCCGGTCATCTGACCGGCATGGCCTACATGGCGGTCGGCAACCTGATCTTCGTCCTGTCCGACGCCGGGGCGAAGTGGCTGATGGCGGACTATCCGCCCGTGCAGGTGCTGTTCCTGCGCAGCCTGCTGACGATGCTGCCCGTGGCCGTGATCGTTCAGCGGAGCGGCGGCTTCGGGTCGCTCGCGACGCGGCGACCGTTCGCGCACCTGGTTCGCGCCGGCTTCATCGTGGTGGCGATGTTCGGCACCATCGAGGCCTATGCCCGCATTCCCCTGGCCGACGCCTATGCCATCCAGCTGACAATCCCCCTGGCCGCCGCGGCGCTGTCCTTTCCGGTGCTGGGCGAGCGGGTGACCGGGCGGCAGTGGCTGATCATCGCCATCGGGTTCGCGGGCGGGGTCGTGATCGTCGACCCCGGCATGGCGGGCGTGGAGCTGGGCGCCCTGCTGGCCTTCGGGGCCGCGCTCTGCTTCGGGGTCTTCCGCAACCTGACGCGGCGCCTGAGCCGGACCGAAACGAACGCGGCGCTGATGCTGACCTCGACCCTGACCGTGGTGGGATTCTCGGGCGCCCTGGCGGCCCTGGACTGGGTGCCGATCGCCGGCGCCGATCTGCCGCTGATCGCCTTCGTCGGCATCAGCGCCGGGATCGCCCAGTATCTGTTCACCCAGGCGTTCCGATTGGCCCCCATGGCGGTGGTCGCGCCGATCGACTACGTCGCCCTGATCTTCGCCGCCGTCGTCGGCTACGCGATCTGGTCCGACGTGCCCGGCGTCAACGTCTGGATCGGTTCCGGCGTCATCGCCCTGGCCGGGCTCGCGCTGGTGCGGGGGGTGCGAAGGTGAGTCACACCTCGTCGTATTCGGAGGAGGTGTGGGGTGGCCGAGGCCCTTGTGCATGCGCATGAGGCGCTTCTGGCGGTCGTTCAGGAGGGCGAACCAGGAGGGCGGGAAGTCGCGGTGGGGGTCGGCCTGGAAGCGCATCCAGGTGGCCACGCGGTAGTGGCCGAAGAGGACGTGGCGGTTGCGATCGGCGGTGTTGGCGCCGCCGGCGTGCCAGCACTGGCCATTGATCACCAGGACACTGCCGGCCGCGGCCGTGAGCTGGTGCGCGTGGCGGATCTGGACGTCGTCCGGCGGATGGCGCCGCAGGGCGCGATGGGAGCCGGGGACGAGCCGGGTGGAGCCGTTCGCCGGGCTCACGTCGTCGAGCATCCACAGGGTGTTCATCATCACCGGTGCGCCAAGGCGCTGGAGCTGGTCGGGGATGTCGCCGTGCAACCCTTGCGCCGCCTCGCCCGGGCGCAGGATGCGTGAGTTCAGGCTGCCAAGGATCAAATCGGCACCCATCACGGCCTCGAGGATGGGCAGGATGCGCGGGTGGTCGATCAGGGGGAAGTAGATCGGATCGAGGGTCGGCAGGTTGGTGATGTGGCCGGCGCGGCCGTGGAAGACCAGGTCTTCGCCATGGGTCGCGAGGAGACGCTCGTTGACCGCGCGGATCGCCACGACCGCGGCGGGTGCCAGCACGTCGGGCACGAGCGTGAAGCCGTAGGTCTCGAGCTCGAACAGGGCCTGCTTCACGGCGCGCCTTTCAGCGGATGCGGTGCAGGACGAGGACGAGACCGCCGGCGACCAAGCCCCAGAAGGCCGCACCGATGCCGAGGATCGACACCCCGGAGGCGGTGGCGACGAAAGTTACCAGGGCCGCGTCGCGGGTCGCCGCGGCGGCGAGAAACGCCGCGGCCGCCGAGCCGAACGCCCCGATCAGGGCGAGGCCGGCGACGGCCTGGATCAGGAGCGGCGGCGAGGCGGCGATGAAGGCCGCGGCCAGCGGCGCCACCCCCGCGAGAACGACGTAGGCGGCACCGCAGGAGACCGAGGCGATCCAGCGGCGGGACGGGTCGGGGTGGGCGTCGGGGCCAGCGCAGAGGGCCGCGGTCATCGCCGCCAGATTGACGGCGTGGCCGCCGAAGGGCGCGCCGGCGATCGACCCGAGGCCGGTGCCGACCAGCAAGGGACGGCTAGGCGGATCGTAGCCGTTGGCCTTGAGCACGGCGAAGCCGGGGATGTTCTGCGACGCCATGGTGACCAGGAACAAGGGCAGGCCGATGCCGACGATCGCCGACCAGGAGAGCGTGGGCGCGATCCAGAGGGGGTCCGTCCATAGGCCGCCGGCGCCAGGCAGAACCGTGGTCGGATCGCCCGGCAGCAGGCCAGCGAGGTCGAGGCCGACCATGACGGCGGCGGTGGCCGCCGCGGTCGGCGCGGCGTACAGGCGGGCGAAGCGGCCGGCGACGATCCAGGCGAGGACCACGGGGGCCGCGAGCACGGGAATGTCGACCAGTGCCCGGAACGGCGCCACGCATAGGCCGAGCAGGACGCCCGCCAGCATGGCGTTGGCCAGGGCTGCGGGAATCGCCAGGACCGCCCGGCCGAACGGCCGCCACAAGCCGGCGACGACGATCGCCGCGCCGCACACCAGAAAGGCACCGACCGCGGCCGCGAACCCGCCGGCGATTGGACCGGTCGCGGCGAGCATCGCGGCGCCAGGGGTCGACCAGGCGATGGCGATCGGCATGCGATAGACGAGGCCGAACAGGATGCCCAGAACGCCCATCGCCAGCGTCACGGCGAGCAGGCCCGAGGCGGCTTCGGTCGGGCTTGCGCCAACTCCCGTCAGGCCCTGGAGGACGATGGCGAACGCGCTGCCGAACCCGACCAGGGCGGCGACGAGTCCGGCCAGGATCGCCGGCCAGGCGGATACGGGAGGCGGCATCAGTAACCCTGGGCGCGGTCGATCAGGTTGGGGACCAGCCCGCCCGCCACGACCTTGCGGTAGACGGCGGCGACCTCGGGCAGCGCATCGGTCATCTTCGCGCCGGAGCTGTGGGGCGAGACGATCACCTTGGGATGACGCCACAGGGGATTGTCGGGCGGCAGCGGTGATGGGCGGTGCACGTCCAGCGTCGCCCCGGCGAGCCGGCCGGAGTCGAGGGCGGCCAGAAGATCGGCCTCGACGATCAGGTCGCCGCGGCCGACGTTGATCAGGTAGGCCCCGGGCTTGAACGCCGCGAGGGTCCGCGCCTGCAACAGGTCGCGGGTGGCGGGCGTCGAGGGCAGCGAGGCGACGACGATGTCCGCGCGTGCGAGCATGGGGAGTAGCGCCGCCGCGCCGTGGACGCATTCGACGCCGCCCATTGATTTCGGCGTGCGGGTCCAGGCGAGGCGGCGGAAGCCGAAGTAGCCGAGCGCATCGGCGAAGGTGGCGCCGAGGCGACCGAGACCGAGGAAGCCGACCGTGGTGTCATCGGTCGGGGTCTCGCCCGCGACCAGGGCCCAGCGACCGGACGCCGCCTGCGTCTCGTAGGCTCGCGCGCGGCGATGGTGGTGCAGAACGTAGAGCACGACGTATTCGGTCATCTGCCGGGCGACGCCGGGATCCTCGAGCCGGGCCAGGGGCACATGCGCGGGCAGGTCGGGGGCGCGGACCACCGCATCGGGGCCGTAGCCGGGGTAGAGCACGCAGCGCAGGTTGGAAAGCGTCGGCAGCAGGCCCGGCGGCGCATGGTCGGCGACGGCGAGCAGGATGTCCTTCGGGTTCCCGACCTCGGGCCAGATGCGAAAATCGAGGCCGGGGATCATCCGGGTGAGCTCGCGGCGCCAGTGCTCTGGGTCGTAATAGTAGCCGGCGTACTTGGTGACGAAGAGCAGTGCCATGGTCCCCTCCCCTGCGATGGCGGAAAGATAGCGGTCACGGGGTACTTGTGCGAGGGCCGGACCCAAGGCAAGACTCGCGCGGCGAACGGGAGGCGGATGATGGAGATCACGGGACAGTCGGCGGTCGTGACGGGCGGTGGCTCGGGGATCGGGGCGGGCATCGCCGCGTACCTCGCGAAGCTGGGGGCGAAGGTCACGGTGATCGACGTCGACCGGGCCAAGGTGGAGGCCGTCGCCCAGGCGATCGGCGGCCACGCGGTGGTGGCCGACATCGCCGACGGACCCGGGGGCGAGGCGGCGTTCAAATCGGTGCGCGAGAGGTTCGGGGCGGCCCGCATCCTGGTCAACGTCGCGGGCATCCTCATTCCCGGCCGCATCCTCGGCAAGGACGGACCCCTGCCCCTCGAGAAGTTCCGCAAGGTGATCGACGTGAACCTGGTCGGAACCTTCAACATGATGCGGCTAGCGGCCGCCGATATGGCGGGATTGGCGCCGCTAGCGGACGGCGAACGGGGGGTCATCATCGCCACCAGCTCGATTGCCGCCTACGAGGGGCAGATCGGCCAAGCCGCCTATGCGGCGTCGAAGGCGGGGCTCGTCGGCCTCACGCTGCCCGCCGCGCGCGACCTCGCCCGCTCCGGGATTCGGGTGGTGACGATCGCCCCGGGGCTGGTGGCGACGCCGATGATGTTGACGCTGCCCCCCGACATCCAGAAGAGCCTGACGGACGCGGTGCCGTTCCCGAACCGGCTGGTGACCCAAGACGAAGTCGCGCGGCTGTGCCAGCACGTGATCGAGAACGTCGCCCTGAACGGCGAGGTCATTCGCCTGGATGGCGCCCTGCGCTTGGCAGCCAAGTAACGGATATTCCAGGACAAGCATAGGCGGTGGGACCGCCGCAATCCGGCCACATTTCCTGTTGCGCGGGCTCCTCTTGAAGAGGATGATGTTCGGAGTCTCGGCCTTCCCGGACGTCAGACGCGTGCGCGATTCCCGAAAATTTTCCCCAGTCACAGGCCCCTCTACGCGACTTCCGCGTGGGCTTTTCCTTTAACAAAATAAGTCAGGTGCACTGAAGATGGCTCACCAAGACCAGCCGAGCGGCGGCGGAGATGTCGTCACCGCCAGCGTGAAGTGGTTCCGCTCCGACAAGGGTTACGGGTTCGTCACGCCCGAGGACGGTTCGTCGGACGTGTTCATTCACGTCTCGGTCCTCAAGAACATGAATCTTCAGGACCTGCCCCCTGGCTCGAAGGTGACGTGCGAGGTCGGGCAAGGGCAGAAAGGCCGGCAGGTGGTGCGCCTGATCGACGTCGATACCACGACGGCGACGGCGACGCCCACGCCGCCACGCCGTCCGATGGGCGACGGGCCGCGCTTCGATCGCGGCGGCGGCGCACCCGGTGGCTTCGACCGAGCGGCCCCCGCGGGCGGGTTCGATCGGGGTGCTCCCGGCGGCTTCGACCAAGGCGCCCCTGGCGGGTTCGATCAGGATCGTCCGGCGCGCGGCGATGGCCAACGCGATCGGGGACAGCGCTGGAGCAACCCACGCCCAAGCCATCGCTACAACGACGACCGGTAGAGCACGTTCCGACCACGTAGACTCGGTCGGATCGGCCCCCTCCCCCGTTCTCTCCCGCAGGGGAGGGGAGAAGCAAGAAATGATCCATGCGTCCCCTCCCCTTGCGGGAGGGGACGTTTTTTTGTTTTCCCCCCTCCCCTTGCGGGAGGGGAAAGGGGAGGGGCGGGTCCGAGATCCGCCCCTGCGTCGTTAAGGGCCCCTAACGTGCGCGGGGCCGTTAGGGCCAAGGCGGACGCCCGTGCGCAAGTTGCGGTAGCCGAGGCCGTCGAGCCGGCAGGGGTGCGCGCCCGGCGCCTCGACCACGATGGTGCGGGCGGCGATCGAATCGAAATCGGCGCGAAAGTGGACCGTGCTCTTCACCGCGAGCAGGCGCTCGGCCTTCGGTTCGACCCCGAGGTGGCGGAAGATCGCCTGATCGAGGCATTGGAACCGGTTCGAGCCGACGACGACCCGCACATCGGAATCGCCCGCCTCGACCCGCAGGAGAGCCATCGGCCCGAGGTTGGTGCGGGTGCCGCGGTACATCTCGCCGGTGCAGGTGAAGCGGCCGTCGCCCAGAGCCACGACCCGAAAGCGACCCTGGAAAGGAGCTTGGCCGGCCTGGCCCGAGCGACCCCCGAGGGCTGCAACGAACGCGGCGCCGACGCCGCCGGAATGGGCGCGGGCGGCAACCTCGGGATCATTGAGGATGGCCAGCACCGCGCCCTTCGCACGGTTGCGGACCATGGCGGTCAGGAGGCCGACGGTATCGGAGGTGCCGCCTGCCCCGGGGTTGTCCTGGGCATCGGCGAGAACGATGGGGCGATCGCCGGCGGATGCCATCGCCGCCCGAACCGCGGCATCCGCATCCAGCATGTCGTTGGAGAAGGCGCCTTCGGCGGCGAGGACCGCGCCGGCGAGCTCGTCGGCGGCCGCGTCGGCATCGGCCTGGCGGCGGGCATAGGCGACGACCGCGGGGCCGCATTCGTGGATGTCGGCCGGGGGAAATCCCTCGGCGAACTCGGCGTTGGCGACCTCGGTTCCGCCCATGGCGACGACGCGGGCGAACAGGCCGCGGTTGGGCTCGAAGTCGGTGCATTGCGACGTGAGCGGAATGAGGAACGGCAGCTTGCGATAGGCCTTCGCCAGGCGCCCATGGCGCAGGAGCGTGATCAGCATCCCGTAGGCGCGGGCGCCGGTGCCCTCCATGTCGAGGTGGGGGTAGGTGCGGTAGATCGTGAGCGCGTCGGCGTGGGCCACGATCTCGTCGGTCAGGTTGGCGTGAAAGTCGAGGCTGGCGACGACGAGCACGTCGGGACCGACGACAGCGCGCACCCGGGCCAGGATCTCGCCCTCGCCGTCCTCGTGATGCTCGACCACCATGGCGCCGTGGAGATCGAGATAGACGGCGTCGAACGGGCCTTGCGCCCGGAGGTCCTCAGCGATCGCGCCGGTGATGCGTTCGAAGGCGTCGCGGGTAACGTAGGAGTTGGGCTCGGCCGAGCACCACAGCAGGGGCGCCAGGTCGTGGCGATCGGCGCGGGCGGCGGCGATGAATCCGGCAGCCGGCAGGTTGATGCCGGCGACCGCGTCGAACAGGCCGGGGCCGCGGGTCAGCCCCGGCCAGCCGTCGTGCTTGACGAAGTCGGCATAGGTCGCGCGCACCGGCGCGAACGTGTTGGTCTCGTGCTGGAAACCGCCGACGGCGATGCGCATCGCTCGCTCCCAAGAGGTTCGACTCCGACGGATCGTACTCCAAGTTAAGAATCTCGTCTCGTGGTCCGCCCCGAACGCGATTCATGGGTACCGAGGTTCATGCGAGCGCGGCGCGGCGGAAGCGCTCGACGGCGGACCCTTCAGCGTCTAGCTTGATGCACGGCGTGGGATTGCCCGCCAGGTGGCAGAGCCGCGGGTCGAGCCGACCTGTTTCCGGTCGAGGCAGCCGGAGCTGGCGTCAAAACGGGAGTGATGATGGCTGTTGCCGGCACGGTTGCGGTGCTTACCGGCTTTGTCGTGGCCACGCACGCCGACGCCACGCAGAGCGTGCTCGCCGTCGGCTCCCCGATCATGGATGGCGACGTCATCGAAACGGGTAGCGGTGCGTCCGTCAGCATCCGGTTTCTCGACGACACGACGCTCGCCATGGACGCGGACGCCCGCATGGCCATCGACGCGCTGGTGTTCGATCCGGCGACGGGGTCCGGCTCGGCCGGATTCCAGCTCTTCGAAGGGTTGTTCGTCATCGTGACGGGAGCGATCGCCGCGAGCGGTCCCGAGGCGCTGCGGCTGACGACGCCGGTCGCGACGATCGGCATCAGGGGAACCAGCCTGGCCATCCTCGCGGGCGCCGAGGGAACGCGGAACCTGGTGGCCCTGCTGGCCGATCCCGGCAGTGGCGACCTGGGCGAGGCGGTGATCCTGAACGCGGGCGGCACGCAGGTTCTCGACGAAGCCAACGAGGCGACGGCGATCACGAGCAGCGATGTCGCGCCGTTGGTCCCCTTCCTGCTGTCGCGCCATCAACTCGAAGCCCTGTTCGGCGGAGCGATCCTGGCGTCACCCTTCGGGGGCCGGTTGTACGAGGAACCCGACCAGATCGACGGGTCCCCATCGGACCAATCGACCGAGGAGGAAAGGCGGGCAGACGATGCGGCGGCGACCCAGGCCGAGGGTGATGACCTGTCCTCGGTCGCAGCCGATACCGAGCCGACGCAGGTTACCGACGCCACGTTCGCCGGCCCAATCGGGGACGGAACGGCGTCGACGTCCGACGGCTTCGACGTCGCATCGGGCGCAGCAACCTTCGACTCCGGGAGCTTTCAGGGGTCGACCACGAGCGGTACCGAAACCGGCGAGACCGCGGCGGACCCCGCCTCGACCAACGGCGGCGATCGCGACCCAGGCGGTGGCGGCGGCGGCGGTGACCCCGACAACACGGACGTAGGTGGCGCCGGCGGCGACACGCTGGTGGGAACCATCGGCCGCGATTCACTGATCGGCGGCCGCGGCGATGATTTGTTGGATGGCCGCGGCGGGAACGATGTTTTCGACGGCGGCGACGGCCGGGATCAGATCCTGGGCGGGCCGGGCATTGACCGGCTGCTGGGTGGCGCGAATGACGATTCCTTGCTCGGCGGCGGCGGCAACGATGTGATCGACGGAGGCCCGGGCATCGACTCCGCGTTCTACGTCGACGCGACCGGTCCGGTCCGGGTCAACCTTGGCATCGCCGGCCCCCAGGCCGTTGGCGGCGGCCTAGGCTCCGACGATCTGCGGGAGATAGAACAACTTTCGGGAAGCCCGTTCGATGATGTGCTGACGGGCGACGGCGTGGCCAACAACCTGAAGGGCCACGTCGGCGACGATGTGCTGTTCGGCGACGAAGGCCGAGACGACCTGATCGGTGGCGCGGGGAGCGACTTCCTGATCGGCGGCGCGGACGGCGACGACGTGACGGGAGGCCTGGCCGCGGACTTCTTCGCGTACGAATTGTCCGGGGATGGAGCCCGGGTCGCGACCAACGTGACGGCCGCCAGCGCGGGGCTGACGGCGGGCGTGGAGTACGATCGGCTGCTCGACTTCAGCGCAGTGCAGGGCGATCTCGTCGGCCTGAGGGCCGTGCCGTTCGACCTGCCGCAAGGGCCGCCGCTCGTTTCGGGCGTGAATTTCTCCCGCATCGCGGGGCTCTATGACGGCACCAATGCCGGGGCGAACTCCGAGTTCACCGCTGGCCGCCCGACCATGGTCTTCTCGACCGCCGACAACACGCTCTATTACGACCCGGACGGGGCCACGCCCGGCTACACGGTGCTCGCCGCGGTTAACGTCGCCCTCGACGCCACGGATATCAGAACCTTCTGACGCCATCGCACCGCCGACGGCGATGCCGCGTCAGATGTCGGCGTAGACGTGGGTCTCGGCGCGGGCGCCGGGGTGGGTGACGGCGCCGTGCATGGCGTCGCCGACGGTCTGGGCGTACTTCCACAACGAGCCGGAGGCGAAGTCGGTCGGGCGCGGCTTCCACGCCTTGCGGCGACGCGCGAATTCGGCGGCGCTTAGGTCCACGTCCAGACGACCGCTGACGGCGTCGATGGTGATCACGTCGCCGTCGCGCAACAAAGCGATCGGGCCACCGACCTGGGCCTCGGGGCCGACGTGGCCGATGCAGAAGCCGCGGGTGGCGCCGGAGAAGCGCCCATCGGTGATGAGCGCGACCTTCTCGCCCATGCCCTGGCCGTAGATCGCCGCCGTGGTCGCCAGCATCTCGCGCATACCAGGGCCGCCCTTGGGGCCTTCGTAGCGGATCACGAGGATCTCGCCGGCCTTGTACGCCCGTTTTTGCACCGCGGCGAAGGCCGCTTCCTCGTTGTCGAAGCAGCGCGCCGGACCCTTGAAGCGCTGGGTGGTCATGCCGGCGACCTTGACGATGGCGCCCTCGGGGGCGAGGTTGCCCTTCAGCCCGACGACGCCGCCGGTCGGCGACAGCGGCTTGGCGACGGTGCGGATGACCTCCTGGTCCTTGCGCAAGGTCACGCCCTTCAGGTTCTCGGCCATGGTCTTGCCGGTGACGGTGATGCAATCGCCGTGGATGAAGCCGCCGTCGTACAGCGCCTTGAGCAGCGCGGGCACGCCGCCGGCCTCGAACATGTCCTTGGCGATGAAGCGGCCGCCGGGCTTGAGGTCGGCGATGTAGGGCGTGCGGCGGAACACCTTGGCCACGTCGAACAGGTCGAACTTGAAGCCGCATTCGTGCGCGATGGCCGGTAGATGCAGCGCGGCGTTGGTCGAGCCACCGGTCGCGGCGACCACGGTCGCGGCGTTCTCCAGGGCCTCGAGGGTGACAATGTCACGGGGGCGGATATCGGCCTTCAGAAGCTTCATGACGGCCTTGCCCGAGGCCATGGCGTACCTATCGCGATACTCGTAGGGCGCCGGCGCCCCCGCCGAGTAGGGCAGCGCGAGGCCCATCGCCTCGGACACGCAGGCCATGGTGTTGGCGGTGAACTGGCCGCCGCAGGACCCGGCCGAGGGGCACGCGACCTCCTCCATGGCGTGCAGTTCGCGGTCGGAGAGCGTGCCGCCCTGGTGGCGGCCGACCGCCTCGAACATGTCCTGGACCGTGATGTCGCGACCCTGATAGCGCCCTGGCAGGATCGAGCCGCCGTAGAGGAACACCGATGGGATGTTGAGCCGCACCATCGCCATCATCAGGCCGGGCAGGGATTTGTCGCAGCCGGCGAGGCCGACGAGCGCGTCGTAGCAGTGGCCGCGCACCGTGAGCTCGACCGAATCCGCGATCACCTCACGGCTGACCAGGGACGACTTCATGCCCTGGTGACCCATGGCGATGCCGTCGGTCACGGTGATGGTGGTGAATTCGCGCGGGGTACCGGCGGCGGCGGCGACGCCTTTCTTCACCACCTGGGCCTGGCGGGAGAGCGCGATGTTGCAGGGCGCCGCTTCATTCCAGGTGGTGACGACGCCGACGAACGGCAGGGCGATGTCCGCGGCCGACATGCCCATGGCGTAGTAGTACGAGCGATGGGGCGCCCGTGCCGGCCCGATCGTGACATGGCGGCTGGGCAGCTTCGTGCGGTCATATGGCTTGCTTGCGCGCGGCATGGCGGGTTCCCGGCGGTTGAGTGAGCGGCGAGATTAGAGTGCGAGCGAACGCGGCGGCAAGCCGATCACGCGCGGGCCACGCCGGGGAGCACGCACAGCATCTCGAACAGCAGGTTTGCGGCGATGATGCACGTGAACTCCTATACGTTGAGCATACTAATATGAACCGACAGGTCACGCCGGGCGCCTACAAGGGCTTCGACGCGGCCGACTTGGTGATGGATCGCCGTGAGCCTGCACTCGTCCCGTCCCGAGAGCTGGCCTCCCTCTCGCGAAGGTGGGATTGTAGTCCAATGTGGCGAGGGCGGGAGTCCGCAGTGGGGCCCCGGTCACGGCTGCTCTTGGCTACACGCAGCCGTCAGGCCGACCCGCCTATAGCGGCCGCTGCTTGGGGGTGCAGCCGACATCACCATGCCGATGTCCGCTCCACCCCCGTATCCCGATCGGCCTCACCAGCCCGCACCATGCCCGGTACGCGGCCATTGTCGCGTCATCCCGCGTCGGGCCCCGTCACGTCCGGCTGCTTGACGGATCGAACGACCTCGGCCGGCGTCCAGCCGCACCACCGCCGCCATGCGCAACCGCCGTTCAGGGTGCTACGTTAACGTTACGCAACGTCCGTGCCAACCGCATCTTGCAACCCTGATCGAGCTGTTGGGGTCGGGGTCACGCGGTCGATGGCCTTCGGCCCGCATGGCCTAGAAGTTAGGATTTTCCCGTCCCCATTTTCGCCGGAGTCCCTTGCGCCTCAGGAACCAAGCGCGCGGCGGACGTTGACTTCCCGTATGGAACCGGAACCGATGTAGGGGACCCATTGGGTGGGACACACCCACGTACTTCGCCATGGCGAGGGCATCGGCCGCGCGGTCTGCGACATCTTTGACCGTTGCGGCTTCCGCGACTTGATCGCCGTCACCATCACGAGCGGTGACGCCGAGACGCACGAGGGTCGCGAGTACCACGTCCCGAAGGTCCACCTGATCGGTCGGTTGCAGGCTCTTCTGCACACAGGCGAACTCAAGATCAGCGCCGCGTTGGCGGACGCGAAGGCGCTCGCCGAAGAGCTTCGGGACTTCCGTCTCGCCTACACCATGGCCGGCAACGTCACCATGAACGCGCGCGTAGGCCGGCACGATGACCTGCTACTCGCGACCGCGTCCGCCGCCGAAGCGAAGGCCGCACCTGAC
>SHVY01000061.1 GCA_009694045.1 Alphaproteobacteria bacterium
GACCGTACACATCGGCCTGGCGTCAGGCACAAGATGTGCGTCATCTGCCGGCGCATCACCCGCTCGTGGGCCTTGATCGCCGCCGGGTCCAGGTCCCGTTCGGGTGGTTGCTCGCTTTTGAAATGCCTCGAGCCGGCCCTTGCCCAATCCCATGGCGGGTCCCCTGCCCTTCAGGTGTTCAGCCGCACGTCCACGTCCTGCGCCGTATCGATGCCCAGGATGCTCGTGAGATCGTACGGGTAGGTGCGCCGCGTATCCCGTGCGGTGCCCGGGCGCTTCGGCCAGCCCGCCATGGTGCGCCGCCGCGGCCGATCGAGAACGTAGTTGTCATACAGGCGCATGGCGAAATCGCGGTGCGGCCGCACCCGATCCTCGGTGTAGCGATACTGCTCGAGACGTTCGGGGTCGAGGCCCAGCCCATGGCCTGGGGTGTTGCCCAACGCGATATGGCCGTCGCGCATCGGCAGCTTCCCACCGACCAGCACGTCGTCGCGCACCTGGTTGTATTCGGTATCCATGGCCATGCACAGCCGCGGTGTCGTGCCGAGGTAGATGCCGCCGACCTCGGGGTAGTAGCCGAGGGCGCTGAACATCATGGCGCGAAAACGGCTCTGGAGCCCGAGCTCGAAATTGCTGTGAAGGGTGACGTGCAGGCCCATGAAGCGGGCCATCTGCAGCAGGCGCCACAACCCGAAGACGCCGAGCCCGATATCCGGCACGGCGATATCGACCGGATCGTAACGCGCGATCAAGTCCCAATCGAAGGTCCACCGGTTGCTCATCGGGTGGGCGCCACGCGGCTGCACGATCGGCGGCGTCCACCAATGGCAGGAGAACGGGATCGTCGTATGGCCGCGCAGCTCCTGCAACTTGCGGAAATAGTACGCGTGCTGATAGCCGGTCGCGCCGCCGTTCGCCGGCCCGGCGCCGGAGGGATAGAACCGCCCCGGCAGCAGGGCGTTGATCGGCTGCTCGATGTAGGAGAGGTTGAACGGCTCGAGCGCCGGCAGGATGCGGCGCGCTTCGCTGAAGTTCCACGTCCCGTGCGTGTCGACGCGGATCTCGGCGTCGCGCGGTACGGCCTCGCGGATGCGGCGGATCAGATCGACGTAGTCTTCCGGCTCGTAGCTGGTCATCGACAGCTTCAGCGTGCGGTAGCCTTCGGCGTACTGTCCGGCGGCGAACGCCGGCCAGGTCTCGAAGGTCACGGCATCGCGACCTTCGGCGTCGGCGAAGCGTGGCCAGGAATACGCGGCCAGCGGCACTTCGCCGGGCGGATCGAACCCGACCTCGAAGAGGTCCGCCCACAGCCGATGCAAGGGCATTTCGAGCACCTGCCCGACGAGATCCCACCAGGCCATGAACAGCGGAACTTCGAACTCGTCGTCGAGCAGGTTGGTGCCCGGATTGGCGGCGATTCGCCCGAGCGCGTCGATCGCCGGGCTATCGAGGCGAATGGGCCACTCCCCCGTGGCTGTAAGCCCCTGGTCCGTCACGAGCTCCACGAACTCCCACGAGCAGGCGGGCAGGGCCTGCCAGCCCGGCGTATAGACCCCCACCATGGGCAGCAGGACGCGACTGCGTCTCGCCGACGCCAAGGTCAATTTTCGGCCGGACAAGGCATCGCGCAGTCGCGAACGGATCGCCACGCAGCGGTCGCGCAGGAAGTCGTCGAAGGCCCGCAGATCGCCGATGTCGAGCCGATTCACGCGCTTCCCCCCTGCCCCACGGCGGCGATCCCGGTGCGGTGGCCGTGGCGAACCTCCCTTGGCACCAACCGGTATCGATGATTTAGCATACACTCCCTTCGCGGTTCACCATGCGAACCCTTGACCAGGTGCGGTGACGTCGATGCAGGCGGAACGCGGTTTCACCGACTCCGATATCGCGGACTACGAGGCCGATGGCGCCGTGTGCCTGCGCCAATGCTTCCCAGCCCGCTGGATCGATGCCCTGGCGGCGGGGTTCGAGCGCAACATGGCGGACCCCGGGCCCAATGCCTCGTGCTTCACCCCGGCCGGCAATCCCGGCGGCTACTTCGACGATTTCGGCAATTGGAACCGGATCGCCGAGTATCGCGCGTTCGTCTTCGACTCCCCGGCCGCGGGGATCGCCGGGGGCCTGATGCGCTCGCGCACCGCCCGGCTGTTCCTCGAGAACATGCTGATCAAGGAGCCGGGCACGCTCGAGGCTTCGCCGTGGCATCAGGACCTGCCCTACTATTGCGTGGATGGCGCGCAGCTATGCAGTGTCTGGGTGCCCCTGGACCCGGTGCCGCGCTCGGCTTGCGTGGAGTTCGTCGCGGGATCGCACCGCTGGGGCAAGCTGTTCACGCCGCGGCGGTTCGGCGACCATTCCGAGTACAGCTACCCGGCGGGAACCTTCGTGCCGGCTCCGGACGTGGAGAGCGAGCGCGAGCGCCATCGCATCCTGTCCTGGGACGTCATGCCGGGCGATTGCATCGTGTTCCACATGCGCAGCCTGCATCGGGCGCCCGCGACGGCCCACTTGACGACGCGGCGACGTGCCTTCTCCACCCGCTGGATCGGCGATGATGCGATCTATGCGGTCCGGCCGGGCAAGATGTACCCCGACGTGCCGGAGCCGAGGCCCGCCCCGGGCCAGCCGTTCGATCACCCCGACTTTCCCGTGGTCTGGCGGGGTTGAGCGCCGCCATGGTCGTCAGATCGCGGTGAAGCCGCCGTCGACCACCAGGTTTTGTCCGGTCATCCAGGCACTGTCCTTCGAGGCCAGGTAGACCGCGGTGCGCCCGATGTCCGCGGGCTCGCCGAGCCGGCCCATCGGGTGCTGCGCGCGGCGCGATGCGAGGACCGCTTCGGGATACTTCTCGCGCCCGATCATGGTGCGCGCCAGGTCGGTCATCACCAGGCTGGGGCTGATCGCGTTGACGCGCACGCCCAGGCCGGCGAAGTCGAGCGCCATCGCCCGCACCATGCCGATCACGGCGGCCTTCGAGGCGCAGTACGCCACCCGCTCGCGCATCCCGGCGACGCCGGTGACGGACGCGATGGCGATGACCGACCCGTCGCCGGAAGCCACCAGCAGGGGCGCGGCGTGGTGCGTGGCAAGGAACACCGACGTGACGTTGGTCTCCAGCACGTGGCGTACGTCCGCGACCTTGGCGTCGAAGATCGAGCCCTTCGACGATGTTCCCGAACTCAAGAGCAACGTGTCCAGTCCGCCCATGAAATCCGCCGCTGCTCGCGTGACCCGGGCGACGTCCGCCTCGACCGTGATATCCCCGGGGTCGAATCCCGCGCCGGCCAGCGCGCCGCAGGCCACGCGCAGCGGCTCGGGTCGCCGCCCCGCGAGGAACACGACCGCACCCTCGGCGACGAACGCCTCGGCGCAGGCGTAGCCCAGGCCCGTGCCGCCGCCCCAGATCAACGCCTTGCGTCCCCGCATCCGATCGCCCATGGCCCGCCCCTATGTTTTCACGCGGTAGCGCTCGACGACGCCCCAGTCGAGCTCCACCCCGAGGCCGACGCCGCTCGGCAGGTCCATGGTGCCGTCCTTGACCTCCGGTTCCGGTCCGACCAGATGCTCGCGCAGCGGGGACTCATAAACCTTCGGCGAGATGAACTCGAACAGCGGCGACGCCGGGCACGCCGCCTGGAAGTGCCGCCCGCAGGCGGCCAGGATGCCGGTCTTCCAACCGTGCGGAATCACCTGGGCGCCACCCATCGCCGCCAGCTCGGCGATCCGCCGGATCTCGGTCAGGCCGCCGCACCGGCTGATGTCCGGCTGCACGATGTCCACCTTGGCCACGTCCAGCCACTCCTTGATCTCGAACCGGGTCGCGGCGAATTCGGCGCCGCACACCGGGATCGGGCTGCGGCCGGCGAGGCGGGCGTGCCCGACCAGATCGTCGTGTTGCAGGGTGGCCTCGGCGAACAGAATATCGTGCTCCGCGATCCGTTCCAAAGTGGCGAGCGCCTGGCGCCAATCGCTCCAGCGGTAGCCGAAATCGACCGCCATGGCGATGTCCGGTCCGAGAGCGCGCCGGCCTTCCGCGACGGCCGCCGCCAGCTCGCGATCGGTCACCAGGTCGAAGTAGAGCACCTCCATCTTCAGGGTACGGAACCCGATGGCCAGCGCCCGCTCGAACTGCCGAAACGTCAGGTCCAGGAGTTGCCGCAGCGTGCGTCCCATGGGCATGCCCGGAAAGATCGTGCAGTACGGCCGCAGACGCTCCCGTCGCGCCCCGCCCATCAGCTTGTAGGCGGGCAGGCCGAGCTGCTTGCCCGCCAGGTCGTGCAGCGCGATGTCGATCGCCGACAGCGCGTGAATCCCCAGGCCTCGGCGCCCAGGATAGAGCGTGCCGTCGTACAGCCGCTCCCAGATCGCCGTGATCTCGACGGGATCCGACCCCAGCAGCATGTGCGTGCTGTTGCGGCTCCAGATATGCGCCGTCGGCATCTCGATGTAGGCCTTGACGACCTCCGGAGGCGCATCGCTCTCGCCGATGCCGATGCGTCCTTCCGCATCGCCGAGCACCACCAGCACCGTGTCCACCGTGCCGTCGGAATCGGCGCTCTTGTCCTCGGGAATCCGTAGCGGAATAACTTCGATCCGTTCGATCGGCGAGCCCATGACGGCGACCCCTGGCCTCAATGAATCCGGCTCGCCTTGGCGCCGGCGGCGGCGAGCTTCGCCGGGGTGAAGCCCTTCGCCTTGGCGGCCGTGATGATCACCGCCTCGCGCCGCATCTGCTTCGCCACCACCGCCGGGATGCGGCGGGCGATCTCGTGCGGAATCACCACGGCCCCGTGCATGTCCGCATGCACCAGATCCCCCGGGCTCACGGTCATGCCGGCGACGGTCACGGTGATGCCGGAGGCGACCGCGTGCACATGGGCGTGGGATGGGCCCACGAGCCCGGCCAACATTTGGAACCCGGACGCGCACAGCGGCAGGTCGCGGATGCTGCCGTTGGTGATCGTGCCGGCGCAGCCCAGCCCCTTGTGGACATTGGTATGCACCTCGCCCCACCAGGCGCCGTAGCCGGGCTGCGGATCCAGATCCTCGATCACCACGATGCCCGGGCGCGGACCGCTCGCCATGTGCTCGTAGTAGCGGGTCATCCGCGCGCTCATCTCCTCGGGCGAACAATCCGCCGGCTGCATCGCCCTGATCGTCGCGGTCACGGCGTAACCGACCATCGAGCCGAGCTCCGGCCGGGCGCAGACCAGCGGCTTGGAGGTGAAGCCGAATGCCGAATGGCTCGGCATCAGCTCCTCGATAGCATTGCAGATGGTCGGCGTATCGAACTTCGCCAGGGCGGCGAGTTCGCGTCTGTTCAATGGCTTGTTCGTCATGGTCCCTCCCGTTCGCCGCTGGCCGATCCTGCCGGAGCGCGCTAGTCTCGCCTTTGTATCCATTCCCCTGGGGAGGCTGCAATGGCGGCGAAAAGAAAGCCCGCGCCCGTTCGTGCCGACGATCGGGAATGGGGCCTCCGCGTCGACCTCGCCGCATGCTTCCGCCTGGCGGTTCGCGACGACCTGCACGAGGGCATCTGCAACCACTTCACCGCCCGGATCGACGCGGACCGATTCCTCGTCAACCCCTATGGGCTGCATTGGTCCGAGATCACGGCCTCGAAGCTCTCGTTGGTGGACGGGCGCACCGGCAAGGTGGTCGGCGGCGGCGAGGCCGAACAGGTCGCCTACCACATCCACTGGCCGGTCTATCGCGACCGCCCCGACCTGCGGTGCATCCTCCACACCCATATGCCCTATGCCGCGGCGATCACCATGCTCGATGGCGGCAGGCTGGCCATGGGCGAACAGGTCGCGCTGCGATTCAACGGGCGGGTCGCCTACGACGACGAGTATCCGGGTCCGGTCGGTACCCAGGGCGAAGCCGAAGGCGATCGGTTGGCCCGAACTCTCGGGGATAAATCCGTGCTGTTCATGCGCAATCACGGCGTCCTGGTGGCTGGAACGACGCCGGCCCAAGCCTACGACGATCTCTACTATCTCGAACGGTGCTGCCAGAAGCAGTGGCTCGCCGCGGCCTACCGCCAGCCCCTCGCCCCGATCGCCCCAGAAATCGCGGACGCCACGCGCTCCTGGTTCGGTCCAGGCTACGACGTCTACAAGGAAACCCACTTCGCCGCGCTGAAGCGCACCCTCGACCGCGACCAACCCGACTACGCGACGTAGTCTAGATATCCAGCACGATCTTCCCGACCTTGGCGCGGGAACAGCAGACCATCATCCAGCGGTTGGATTTCTTTTCCTCATCGGACAGCACCATGTCGCGATGGTCGATATCGCCGGATTTCACCGGCGTGGCGCAGGTACCGCAGATGCCTTCCTCGCAACTGGAATCGATACCGTGCCCGTTGTCGCGCAGGACTTGCATGATCGACTTGTCTGCGGGCACGGCGTAAATCTTGCCGCTGCTGGCGATCTCGACCTCGAACGCGGTGTTGCCGCCCTTCGGTGCCGTCGCGTCGACGCTGAAGTACTCGAAGTGCACCGTACCGGGCGGCCAATGGTCACTGGCATTCTTTACGGCCTTCATCAGCCCGCCGGGTCCGCAACAATAGAGGTGAGTCCCGGGGCGGATCTCCTTGAGCAGTCCCTTCACGTCCAGACCGCGCGAGGGATCGCCGCCGTCGAAATGGAACGTCACCTTGCCCGCGAACTCGGCCCCTAGCCGCTTCAGGAAAGCCGTTCTCTCCGGCACGCGACTGCAATAGTGCAGGTGGAAGTCCGCTCCGAGGGCACGGAGGCGCATCATCATCGCCATGATCGGGGTGATGCCGATGCCGCCGGCGATGAAGAGGTGGGATTTGGCGGTCTCGAAGAGGGGAAAATTGTTGCGGGGAAAGCTGATGGTGAGGGTCTTCCCCGGCTGGATCTCGGCGTGGAGCAACTTCGAGCCGCCCCGACCGGCATCCTCCCGCTGGACGGCGACCACGTAACGGTCGTGGTCGCGCGGATCGTTGCACAGAGAATATTGACGAATCGGGCCGCCCGGTACGTGCACGTCCACGTGGGCGCCCGCGGTGAACGGCGGCAGCGGCCGCCGGTCGGGGTCCACCAATTCGTAGGTGTTCACGATGTCGGCAACAGGCTCGACCGCTCGTACGCGCACGGTCAGGGTTTCCATTGTCATCCTGCCGCCTCCACGGCGCAATCGAGCCAAGTTTCCGGGACCCGGGTCCCGGTACCCTGCGGTATGGCGTCCCCTACGGGAATCGAACCCGTGTATTCACCTTGAAAGGGCGTATTCCCATAGGCGGACAGTCACTCATGGTCGCATATGGATGGACCGGAGTCATCATCGGAAAAACGCTCAATTCCGCCATTCTTGACCACTTAATGACACCACCGTCCGTCCACGTCCATGGACGGTTGACTACCGGCGTCCAGGGGTAGATATTACCTAAGAGTTCCCTAAGAACCGAGTGAGTCCTGCCATGGCAAGGACCGTCAAGGACGCGAGGATCGAGTCGCGCGAGGCGCG
The DNA here is from genome assembly GCA_009694045.1 of Alphaproteobacteria bacterium. Classification (GTDB taxonomy): domain Bacteria; phylum Pseudomonadota; class Alphaproteobacteria; order SP197; family SP197; genus SHVY01. The sequence continues at coordinate 7,498 of SHVY01000061.1, forward strand.
CGGACGCCTTCCGGCACGCCACGAACCCCACTGGCGCGCGATCGACTCTGGCGCGCACCTGGGATACCGGAAAGGTCCGCGCGGCGGCTCCTGGATCGCCAGGGCGCGTGTAGGGGGCGCATACGCGAAGAGCGTGCTCGGCACGGCGGACGACGTGCAGGACGCCGACGGCGTGAAGGTCCTGAACTTCCGGCAAGCTCAAGAGCACGCCCGCGCGTGGTTCACCGTGAAAGCCCGCGCCGAGGCCGGCCTAGGTGCCCGCGATGGCTACAGCGTCAAGGACGCGGTCGATGCCCACCTCGCGGACCTGGGCGCGCGCGGCAAGCCTTCCGGTATCCGCTTCGCGACCGTTACGGCGAACTCGCAAATCATCCCTGCCCTGGGCGCTATCGAAGTCGCCAAGCTCTCGACAGCGCAAGTCCGCGACTGGCACCAAGCCATCGCCCTGGCGCCCGCGCGGGTGCGCTCGCGGCCCGGCGCGGCCGTGAAGCATCGCGCAACCCCGGCGACGGCCGACGCGAAGCGAGCCAGGAAGGCCACCGCAAATCGCATCCTGACGATCCTCAAGGCCGCGCTGAACCACGCACACCATGACGGGAATGTCACGGACGATCGCGCGTGGCGAAGGGTGAAGCCGTTCCGTGGCGTCGAGACGGTGCGGGTCCGTTACCTCAACGCCGACGAAGCCCGGAGGCTCGTCAACGCCTGCCCGTCCGACTTCCGCAAGCTCGTGCAGGGCGCGCTGCTGACCGGGTGCCGGTACGGCGAATTGATCGCGATGCGCGTCCGCGACTTCAACACGGACGCCCGCACCGTCCATGTCGCCGACAGCAAGAGCGGTAAGCCGCGCGACGTGCCGTTGGCCGACGATGGCGCAACCTTCTTCACCGGTCTGGTCGCCTGGCGCAAACCGGACGCGCTCATGTTCCTACGCCTCGCCTTGAAGCGCGAAAGCAAGATGACGTGGCGCGAACTCGAGCCCTGGCGCCAGTTCCATCAACTGCGCCGGTTCGCCGCAGCGGCCAAGGCCGCGAAGGTCGATGGCGTGAGCTTCCATTCGCTGCGCCACTCCTACGGCTCGGCCCTCGCGATGGCTGGGGTGCCCATGCGCGTGATCGCCGAGGCCCTCGGCCATGCCGACACGCGCGTCACCGAGAAGCACTATTCCGCGCTGTCGCCCTCCTATGTCGCCGACACCATCCGCGTGCGGCTGATCGAGCCATCGCCGTTTTCCTCCGCCGGCGACGGCAAGGCCGTCGAACTCAGCCTAGGCGACAGCGCAAAGGAGATCGTCGACCTCGAACGGATCTCGCTGGAGCGCAGCGAAAGCGGCCGGCTCCGATGCCGCGTGATGCGCGGCCGCTACCTTGCCGAGTTCGACGAAGCACCCGGCCGCAGAATTCTCGAAATGCGACAGGGGGCGGAGCCCGCCCCTACGACGAGGTCATGATTCGGTGCCCGGGGCGGGCGCCGAGAAAGCCAGAGATTCTGGCCATGTTCGACCTTCCATGACGACAAGACCAGGTACCTGACGTGCATGGCCAGCATCGGCGCCCTGATGACCATAGGGCCTTGGGACGGGGTCATTCTGTGCCCCCCGGCTCGTGCACCCTAACCGCCGGCCATGGCGCCCGTCAGTGTGCTCGTCTAGCATCACCCGGCGCGGCAGCAGGGTCACGGCCTTGAAGGACATCACGGTTCTCGCCCCAACGGGGACGCTCGGTTATGGCTTCGGAGCCGGGGCCCTCAGCCGCGGCATGAGCCTCGGACCCCATGTCATCGCCGTCGATGCCGGTTCGACCGATCCCGGCCCCCACTATCTCGGGTCTGGCGAGCCTCTCGTTTCGCGGTTCAGCATCAAGCGTGAGCTGACCGATCTGATCGTCGCCGCCCGACGTGCCCGAATTCCTGTCATCGTCGGCAGCGCCGGCGGTTCAGGTTCGCGCAAACATGTGAACTGGACGCTCGGCATCGTGCGGGAAATCGCCGCGGAGCAGAACTTGCACTTCCGCCTCGCCCATATCTACTCCGACATCGACCGCGGTCGCCTGAAGGCCGCCATCCGCGCTGGCGAAATCCGGGACTTCGAAGCAGGGTACCCCCTGACCGAGGCCATGGCGGACGGCCTCTGCGAACTGGTGGCGCAGATGGGACACGAGCCCATGGCCGCCGCGCTGGACCAAGGCGCCGACGTCATCATCGGCGGGCGCGCCTGCGACGATTCCACCATCGCGGCGTTCCCCATCTGGCGCGGCGCCGATCCCGGGCTTTCCATCCACATGGGGAAGATCCTGGAGTGCGGCGCGTTTTCAGCCGAGCCCTTCGGCATGGACGTGATGCTGGGCACGGTTCGGCGGGACGACTTCGTCCTAGAGCCCGGCAGCTTGGAACGCCGAGCCAGCGTCACCTCGGTCGCCGCCCATACCCTGTACGAGCGTGAGAATCCATTTCGCCAGGCCGGCCCCGGCCACGAGGTCGACCTCAGCGACTGCACGTTCGAACTGATCGGCGATCGGCAGGTGCGTGTCGCGGGGTCGAAGTTCATCGCCAGTCCTGAATACTGGGTGAAGCTGGAAGGGGTGCGTCATGCCGGCTTCCGATCGGTGTCGATCGCCGGAATCCGTTGTCCTACGATGATCCCACGGATCGACGGCATCCTCGCCGAGGCTCGGCGCAAGGCCTTGGCGTACTTCTCGCCGGAAACGCCGCAGATCGGCTTCCACGTCTACGGCCGCGACGGGGTGATGCAGGCGATGGAGCCCGAAAAGCGCAGCTCGGCCCACGAGCTCGGTTTGGTCATCGATGTGGTCGCTGCAAACCAGGAACTCGCACACGGCGCCTGCCATCACCTGAGCGGCATGCTGCTTCATACGCACTACCCGGGCCAGTACAACACCGCCGGCAACCTGGCCTTCCCGTACTCGCCGTCGGAGATCGACGCTGGACCAGTGTATGAGTTCGCCGCCTACCATCTCATGAAGGCGCGTTCGCCGACCGAGCTTTTCCCGATCCATATCGAGGACGTCTAGGCATGGTCACGCGGCGCCTGCGCGATTTGGCCCGGATCATCCGCAGCAAGAATGCGGGCCCCTTTCTCCTGACCTTCGACGTGCTGTTCCCCGACCTCGAGACCTACCAACTCGTCTGGGACAGCGGCGCGGTGACCCGGGCAACCGTGGCCAAGGCATTGTCCCTGCCGGTCGATCAGGTCGTGTCGCTGTTCGCCATCCCCCGTGGCTTCGCCATCAAGGCAACCGTGCGCCGGCCCCGAGCACAGAATGCGTTCGGCGAAAGCGACACGTACGGCTGCCAGCAGCACGCCCCGCTGCTGGACCTGCCCGTCACCGTCAGCCAGTGAACGTCGCGGAGTACGCGGCACGCGACGCCACGGCCCTCGCCGACCTGATCCGCGGCGGCGAGGTGACGGCCGCCGAGGTCCGCGCAGCGGGAACGGCCGCCTTGAGGATCGCCGGTCCTCGCCTCAACGCCCTCGCCGCGGACCCCTTCCCCGCCTTGGCGTGCGACGCAAACGGACCCTTCGCCGGTGTGCCCTTCGCCCTCAAAGACCTTCGCCCCGAGGCCGCGGGCGTGCCCAGCGGCTTGGGCAGCCTGATCACCGGGCCAGGCTTGGTCAGCGACCACGACAGCCATGTGATGACCCGGTTCCGCGACGCCGGATTGGCAGTCGTCGCCCTGGCAACCAGCGATGAACTCGGCTTTGGCGCCAATACCATGACGCCGCGCCATGGACGAACTCTGAACCCGTGGGACCCGGCCAAGAGCATCGGCGGTTCCAGCGGCGGTTCGGCGGCTCTGGTCGCGGCCGGCGCCTTGCCCATGGCCCAGGCGAGCGACGCCGGCGGGTCGATCCGAATCCCGGCCAGCGTTGCCGGCCTAGTCGGACTCAAACCGACCCGGGGCCGGGTACCCGCGGGCCCCGATGTCGCCGAGGGCCATTGGGGCCTGGCCACCGACTTCGTGGTCACTCGCACGGTTCGCGACACCGCTCGGGCGCTCGATGCTCTCTCGGGCCCCATGCCGGGTGATCGGTTCCGGATACCGGAGCCGACGCGGCCGTGGGCGATGGATGTTGCGGATCGCACGCCGGGGCTGCGCGTCGCCTATACGACGGCGCCCTGGGCCGGAACGCCGGTGGCACCCGATATGAACGAAGCGACTGAGGCCGCCGCTGCGGCTTTGGCGCGGGCCGGCCATCGGGTGGAGCGCGCCTCGCCCGCCTTCGACTGGCCGCCGTTCCTTCGCGCCATTCAGATCCTGGGCTGCGCGTCATCGGCGATCGGCGTCGCCCGGCTGGAGACTGCAACCGGCCGTAGCGCTTCTCGTGACACCTTGCAGCCGATCATCCTGTCCTACGCCGAGATCGGCCGGACCCTTTCGGTCCATGACATAGGCGACGCGTTGTCCGCCATGAACACCGTATCGCGACGGGTCAGCGCGTTCTTCCAGGATTGGGACGTGCTGGTGACGCCTGCGATGGCGGTGGTGAACTGGCGGCCGGAGGACTTCAATCCCACCAACCCGGTGGTCGACGCCAACACGTGGATGCAACGCATGTTCAGCGACTTCTGCTTCAGCCCGTTGTTCAACGTCACCGGCGGCCCGGCCATGAGCCTGCCCACCGGCTGGACGGCCTCCGGCTTCCCGGTCGGGGTCCAGGTTGCCGCGGACTTGGGCGGCGAGGACAAGCTGCTACGCGCCGCCGGATACCTGGAGGATGCACTGCCCTGGGCCTCACGCCGGCCCCGGCTTCACGTCGTGAACGTCGGCAAGGGGTAGCGTCCGACGTCGCTCACCAGTTTGACGGAAAGGCCGGTGCGTATCGTTGCCGGATTGTTGGCGATGATCCGTGCAATCATCATCGGTCCCTCGGCGAGGGCGATTTCGGCAAGGATGATGGGGACTTCGCCGTTGAACGACTCGTGATTGGGACGGTGAACCAGAGCATAGGATACCACCACGCCCCGGCCCGAGGCCTCGACCCAGGCAAGATCAGGCGACCAGCAGCCCGGGCACATGGTGCGCGGGTAGAAGATCATCGCACCACAGCCTCTGCAGCGCTGAAGCACCAGCCGGCCCCGTTCGCGCCAGGCGATGATGAAGCGTGCATTGTCGAGGTCGACCCCAGGTTGAGGGTAGGCGGGGGTCATGGCAGGCGCTCCAGGATTATGGCGCTGGTGGACAGGCCGTGGCCGTAGCCGACCATGCCGTAGCCGGAGACGAGGCCTCGACTGACGTTGGCGATTTGCCGCTCACCGCCCTCGTGGCGCAGCTGGCGGACGGCCTCCACCAGCCCGATCATTCCGCCGCCAGCACCCGACTGGCCGCACGACAACTGGCCGCCGCCGGTGTTGACGGGAAGGCTTCCCTGCCAGGTGAAGCTGTTCGCGTCGAATAAGCGGCCGACCTCGCCCTTGGGGCAGAAGCCCAGGTCCTCGAGCTGGATCGCCACCATGATCGGGTAGTCGTCGTAGGCCTGGACGAACTGCATGTCGGCGGGCCCCATGCCGGCGTCGGCATAGAGCGCGTCGCGAAAAAGTTCCCAGCCGCCGCGCAAGGGTGTCAGTTCCCCGACCGGATGGTTGTGGCGTTCCCGGGCCGCCAGCGCGCGGACCCCCTTGCCCGGGGGCGCCCGGTCCAGGGTGGTGACGACGACCGCCTCGGCGCCCTGGCACGGCAGCACGCAATCGAACAGCCGCAACGGATCGGCGATGACGCGGGCGTCGAGGTAGTCGTCGAGCGACATGGCGCCGTGCAGCAGCGCCGCCGGATTGGCCCGTGCGTTGGCCCGCATGTCGACGGCCAGCCGGCCGAGCTGGGCGCGCGTGGTGCCGTAGGTCTCCATGTGCTTGCGCTGAATCATGGCAAAGAGGCCGTTTGCCCCGCCGAAGCCGTGCGGCACGCCGTAGTTGATCAGCGCTTTGTTGAACCGATCCATCAGCCGGTAGTGGCCTGAGACGTCGTAGTTGTCGCCGGCGATGCACAGTACCGCTTTCGCCTGCCCCGATTCGACCGCGCGGATGGAATTGGCCACTGAAGCGACGGGGCCGGCCCCACCCGCCGTGCCGAGGTAGGCCCATGACAACGAAAGGCCGAATTGCTCGCCGAGCGTCACGGCGTTGTCGGGCGGCAGCTCGAACGAACAGACGGCCAGACCATCGATGTCGTCTCGGGTAAGCCCCGCGCTGGCCAAGGCGTCGCGGGCCGCCTCGGCCAGGAACGAGAACAGTGTCCGATCGCTCTTCTTCAGGTAGATCGAGTGGCCGCAGCCGGTAATGCCGACGGTCGAGGATCCTGCCCCCATGGCCCTACATCACGCCCTGCGCTTGAAGCCGCTGGATCTCGGTCCGCGCAAGCCCCAGGAGCCCGCCGAACACGGCGTCGTTGTCGGCGCCTGGCGCGCGCCCGGCCCAGTGCAGCGCACCCGGCGTACGTTCGAGCCTCGGCACCGCCCCGGGCAGCCTGATCTCGCCGAGCTCCGGATCGCCGATGCGGGTGAGAATGCCCCGCAACGCCACATGGGCATCGGCGAAGACATCAGCCATCGACTGCACCTTGCCGGCGATCACGCCGTGCTTCTCGAGCAGGGCCATGGCAACGTCGGTCTGTTGCGAAGACATCCACTGGGCGACGATGCCATCGATCGCGTCCCGGTGACGCGCCCGCAGCTCCATGGTCGCGAAGCGCTCGTCGCCCTTCAGGTCCTCGCGGCCCATGGCCGCCAGCAGGTTCTCGTAGATCCGCTGGGACCCGCAGCTCACCGCAATGTGTCCGCCGTCCTTCGTGGCGTAGATGTTGCGCGGAATGTCTTCCTCCATTTGGTTGCCGAGCCGGGCCTTGGATTCACCGGTCCGGTCGAAGCGCACCACGGCGCCTTCGATGATCCGCAGGAGCGGCTCGAACAGGCTGACGTCGACGATCTGTCCCCGGCCGCTGCGGCGGCGTTCGTGCACCGCGACCATGGCCCCGAACGCGCCGAACGTGCCGGCCAGGTAGTCGCCGAGTGGAAAGGCCGATACCGCTGGGCCCTTGTCGGGAAATCCGGTGAACGAGGCCAGACCGGAGAACGCCTCGGCGACTGTTGCGTAGCCACCGCGGCCGCGATACGGGCCGGTTTGGCCCCAGCCGCTGACCCTGACCCAGACGAGTTTCGGAAACCGGTCCTGTAGCGTCTTCGGGTCGAAGCCCCAGCGCTCCATGGTCCCCGGGCGAAAGTTCTCGATGACAATATCGCTGCGCTCCATCAGGGCCAGGGCCGGCTCGCGCGCCTCGGGCCGAGCGATGTCCAGGGTAATCAACCGCTTGTTGCGCGCCATGGTCTTCCACAACAGCGGTACGCCGTCCTTGAACGGCGGCCATTCGCGCAAGGCGTCCGGCTTGCCCGGTTTCTCCGCCTTGATGACCTCGGCACCGAAATCGGCGAGCAGCGATCCCACGAACGGCCCCGCCAGCATGGAGCCGAGTTCGAGAACCCTGACGTCGCCGAGAGCCGCCGCCGGGACTTCAGAAACGCCCATTGACCTGAACTCCGAGCTGCACGGGCCGCATCAATGCACGGCCACCGATACGGAGCAAGGCTCCTTGCCGGCCCATGCCCCGTCCGCGAGACTGGATTGAACGAGGGGAGCCTGCACGCCATGACTCGAAGCATCGTCGTCCTGACCACCGGTGGTTCGATCGCCGAGCGCATCGTTCCCGATGGTGCCGGCACCCGCATGGAACTGGCCTATCGCGGCAGGGATCTCATCGCCATGGCCGGCGACATCAAGGGCGTCGACATCGAGGTGGACGACGTGTTCTCGGTCGATGGTTATGCCCTGACCATCGAGCAAGCGATAGTCCTCGTCGCTCGCATCAACGTGGCCCTCGATCGCCACGATGTCGCCGGCGCGATCGTCACCCACGGGACCGATACGATCGAGGAAACCGCATTTCTTTCCGACCTGCTGGTCGGTTCGGACAAGCCGGTTGTGTTCACCGGCGCCATGGTGGCACCCAGCGAACCCGGCACCGACGTGCCGCGCAATCTCGCCGCAGCCATGGCCACCGTGACCAGCATGGAGGCCCGGGGCCTGGGGACCGTGGTCATCTTCAACAACGAAGTGCACGCCGCGCGCACCGTGACCAAGGCACACACCGAGACGCTGCACGCGTTCCAATCGCCGGGATGGGGCCCTCTGGGTACGGTCTACAATGGTGTGCTGTCGCTCCGCCGGCGGCCAGCGGCCAAACGCGCCACGTTCCGCGTGGCGGCCCTCGAGCGGCGCGTCGAACTGGTGCGAGTGGCACTCGACAGCTCCCCCATCCCGATCATGGCGCTGGCCGATTCGGGCGTCGCCGGCCTGGTGATCGAAGCCATGGGCAGCGGCAACGTACCGCCGCGCCTGGTCCCGGCCATCGGCCATGCGCTGGGCAAGGGCATCGCCGTGGTCATCGCGTCACGGGTCGGCGCTGGCGCCGCCAGTCCGGTTACCGCCAGCCCCGGCTGCGGCCGCGACCTGGCCGACCTTGGCGCCGTCTTCGCCGGCGACTTAGCCGGCAACAAGGCCCGTCTGCTGTTGATGGTCGCGCTATCGGACCCTGCGGCCCGGGACAGGGTCGACGTCGCCTTCGCAGGTTCGGCCGGCTAGGGGTCTACTGAGAAACGACAAGGCTTAGGGGCCGACTTCGAAGGAACTCCGGCAAGCCCATCGCCAAGGTGAGCCGACAGGACCTAGGTGGGAGAGGCCGTGAGTGAACCGCGCCGGGTTTGTCGGAGGCTCCATCTCTTGAGAGACTGGAGCGATGATGATCAAGACAGCGAACAGGTTTTCACCGGAGATCCGGTCCCGCGCGGTGGGGCTGGTCCTCGATCACGAACATGAGCATTCTTCGCGCTGGGCG